>JBBRGE010000060.1:0-8776 GCA_038241045.1 Hyphomicrobiales bacterium
TCCGGCGCGCGCCTTGGCAACCGCCACTGACGGTCCGGCTTTCTCATAATCCGCGTCAAGATTCTGCAGCGCCTTCATGACGGCGGCCTTGGTGACCTCGATCTCGGTATAAAGATGCGCGGCGCGATGTTGCAGTGCTTGAAACTCGCCGATCAATTTTCCGAATTGCTTGCGCTCCTTGAGATACGTCACCGTGCGGGCGAACGCTTCCTCGCTGGTGCCGACCATCTCTGATGCCACCGCAGCACGTCCGATATTGAGAACACCGTCGAGCAGATGCGCCCCCTGATCGACTTCGCCGAGAACACTGTCGGCCGTGACCTCGACATCGTCGAACACGATACGCGCGGCGTTGTGATAATCGACCATCGCGGTGCGCTCGATCTCTATACCCTTCGCTTTCGGATCGACCAGAAACAGCGTAAGCCCTTCTGCGTCGCCCGGGTTACCGGACGAGCGCGCGGCGACGATCAGCAAGTCCGAGACGTGTCCATCGACCACGAAAGCCTTCGCGCCCTTGAGCTTGAAGCCGTTGCCCGAACGCACCGCCGTCATCGCGGTTTTGGCGGGGCGATGCTTGGCGCCTTCATCGACCGCGAGTGTCGCGACCAGATCGCCCTTCACAATCTTCGGAAGATAGTCTGATTTCTGCGCCCTGCTGCCGCCGCGCGTCAGCGCCGACGCGGCCAGCACGGCCGTCGAGAGAAACGGCGAAGGCATCAGCGTGCGGCCGATTTCCTCCATCACGACTCCGGCTTCGACGCAGCCCAAGGCGCTGCCGCCGAATTCCTCGGGCACCAACAGTCCTGTAAATCCCATCTCGGCGAATGTCTTCCACAATTCACGCGAGAACCCGGTGGGATCTTTGGAGTCGCGCAGCTTGCGCAAATGCGCGACCGGCGCCTTGTCGCTGATGAGACCGCGTGCACTGTCGCGCAGCATCGATTGTTCTTCGTTGAGGACGAGAGGCATCTGAGAATCCGTTACGTATATTGTTTAAGCGATATTTTGTTTGAGCATGATCCGATCCGAAAACCGGTTCCCACTTTTCGGGATCATGCTCCCGGCAAATCGAGAATGCGCTTGGCGACGATCCCGAGCATCACCTCAGAGGTGCCGCCTTCGATCGAATTGGCTTTCGTGCGTAGCCACGATCGCGCCGCCAACCCTTCCCGCGATCGTTCGCTTTCCCATTCGAGATTGCCGATGCCGCCCGCCGACATCAGAATTTCGTGGCGGCGCTTGTTCAACTCGGTGCCGTAATATTTCAGCGCTGCCGAATAGGCCGGATGACCCTGACCCACCTTGGACAAATCAACCGCGCGCTCGGCAGCGCATGCAAGGGCGGCTTCGTCGACATCGAACGTGGCGATCTGTCCGCGCAAAACAGGATCGTCGAGATGGCCGCTCTCGTCGGTGCCGATGGAATTCGCCGCGACTTGACCGATCGGCCGCGCGCCCCGGCGATCACCGACTTCGCTGATCATCGCGCGTTCATGCTGAAGCAGATACTTCGCGACATCCCAACCGCGATTGACAGTGCCGACAACGTTGGCGCGCGGGACGCGCACGCCATCGAAGAAGGTTTCGCAGAACGGTGACTTGCCGGAGATCAACAAGATCGGCTTGGTCGAGACGCCATTCAACGCCATGTCGAACAGCAGGAAGCTGATGCCGTCGTGTTTCTTGGCGCCGAAAACCGTTCGGACAAGACAGAAAAACCAGTCGGCGAAATTCGCCATCGACGTCCAGATCTTTTGTCCGGTCACAAGATAATCATCGCCATCGACATCGGCGCGCGTCTGCAACGACGCGAGGTCCGAACCCGCATTCGGCTCGGAGTATCCCTGACACCAGCGAATGAGACCCGCCGCAATTTTCGGAAGGTGTTCTTTTTTCTGATCCTCAGTGCCGTATTTCAAAAGCGCCGGTCCGAGCATCCAGATTCCGAAGCTCGACAGCGGCAACCGAGCGGTGATCGCCGCCATTTCCTGACGCAGGATTTTCACTTCCTCCGGGCTGAGGCCTCCGCCCCCATAGTCTTGGGGCCAATCCGGTACGGTCCAGCCCTTGTCGCGCATGCGCTCGAACCATACACGCTGAGGCTCCGACGCGAATGTGGTGTTGCGCCCACCCCAGAACACGTCGTTTTCCTGCGCGATAGGCTTGCGCATCTCCGGCGGACAATTCGCCGCGAGCCACGCGCGCGCATCAGTGCGGAATTTTTCCAAATCGGCCATTGTGTTTCCTCGAATATTTGTTGCGCGGACTGTAACGGGCGGCGACTGGAATTCAATATGTGCGAGATATGGTAGCCATGCATCGACACGAATAAAAGCAGAGGAAACCAACATGCGTTTGAATACGCTTTCGCCTGGCGAAATGAGCGACGACCAGAAGGCGATCTGCGACGAGTCGGCTGCCGGCAAGCGCGGCACCGTCACGCCGCCGGCACGCGCGTGGATTCACGCGCCGGAAGTCGCACGCCACGCCAATCGTCTCGGCGCCTATCTGCGCTACGACACCACGCTAGGTGCGCGCCATTCGGAGTTGGCAATTCTCGTCACCGCGCGTTATTGGAGCGCGCAATACGAATGGTACGCGCATAAAAAGATGGCGCTCGCCGCAGGGCTTGAATTGAAAATTATCGACGACATCAATCATCGCCGTGTCCCCGATTTCAGCGACGAGAAGGCGCAGCTTGTTTATGAATTCAGCGAATCGCTTCACGTCAATCACGTCGTCCCGAAGCCGCTTTACGACAAGGCCGTCGCGTTGCTCGGCGAACGAGGCACCGTCGAACTGGTGGGGCTGCTCGGTTACTACACGCTGGTATCGATGACGCTGAATGCATTCGAAGTGCCGCTGCCGGATGGAGAGACATCCGATCTTGCGCCGTGAGCGATCATTCATAAATCGGGGAAAGCCGCTGTTTTGGAGATCGTAATGACTTCGCATCCCGTCGCGCCAGAACCGATCCACGCCGGAACGCGGATCGGCCATGTTCACCTCAAAGTCGCCGATCTCGATCGCGCGCTGGGCTTCTATTGCGACGTGCTTGGTTTTGAGGTGATGATGAAAATCGGCGGCGAAGCCGCTTTCATTTCCGCGGGCGGCTATCATCACCACATCGGCCTCAACACCTGGGACAGCAAAGGCGGCAAGCCGCCGCCTCCGGGCACGACCGGATTATTTCACACCGCGATTGTTTATCCCGACCGCACAGCGCTCGCCGACGCACTTCATCGCGTCATCACGGCGGGCATTGCTCTCGACGGCGCGAGCGATCACGGCGTAAGCGAGGCGCTGTATCTACGCGATCCGGATGACAATGGCGTCGAACTATATCGCGACCGTCCGGAATCAGAATGGCCGCGCGATGCCGAAGGGAAGCTCGCGATGTTCACGCGGCGGCTGGATGTGGATGCGCTGCTGAAGGACTACAAAGCTAAAACGTAAGCGGTTTCCGGGTGCGGATCAGCACAACCGCAGCACCGATCAACTCCAGCGTCATGCAAAGATAAAACGGCAAAGTATAGCTTCCTGACCAATCGCGCAGCAGGCCGATTAAGCCGGGGCCGAAGGCGTAGGTGAACTGGCAAATCGCGATCACGAGACTGACGATGACGCCGAACGACGCCGCGCTGAATTCCCGCTGCACGATCAGCGATGGCAACGTGATCGCATTTCCGACCGTAAAGCCGAACACGGCGGACGCCACCAGCAGCGCGTACTCGTTGCGCGTGTTGATCGCAACCAGCAACGCCAGCGCCTGACTGACGAACGAAATAGACGATGCGAGGCGTTGATCGAGCCGGTCAATCACGGTGCCGAAAATCACGCGACCGATCACCGCAAACGCTGTCATCAGCGCCACCGCGATGCTGGCTTTCTCGCGACCGATGATTGGATCGAGAAACGAAATCTGGTGGACGATGAAGCTGACTTGAGAGAGCAGCACCAGCGCGAACGGGATCACGATGGTCCAGAACGACAGCGTGGCGAAGGCTTCGCTGCGAATTTTCGCCGCTGTCTTCGCGACCGAAAGCTTAGGATCGAGCGCGTCGATCGGCGGCAATGATTTTTTCGGCGGCTCGCCGATCCACGCCAATATTGCCGGGATGGCGATCGCGATCATGATGAGCGACGCTCCAATGAGCGTCGATGCGAATCCGAATTTGCCGATGGCCCACACCATCAGCGGAATGCCGACCACGCCGCCGATGCTGGCGCCGTTCAGCGCGTAGCTGATCGCCATGCCGCGCCGCTTGTCGAACCACAGGCCGAGTGTGTTGTTGATCGCGGCCAGACTTGTGCCCGCCCAGCCGAAAGAGATCAACGCATAGGCGACGTAGAGTTGCCAAGGCGCGCTCACCTGCCCGACCAGCGCTGCACCGGCCGCCATGCAGCAGATCCCCGAAATAAGGAAAACGCGCGGTCCCAGTTTGCGGATTCCCTCGCTGACGAACACGACGAGAATCGAGCTGAACAGGTAGTAACAGGTGGTCGCGGTGGAAATCAGCGAGGCCGGCCAGCCGTGGATGCGCTGCAGTTCGGCGAGATAGACACCCTGTCCGTAAAAACCGATACCCCACGCGAAGCTCGCGACGATGAAGCAGACGACGACGACCCGCCAACCTTCGTAGCGGAACGAAGTTTCGTCGGCGCGTTGAGAAACGCTCATTCGGCAGGCTTGCCGGTGTCGTAGAAAAACCGCTCGCGGAAAATCTTGTCGTCGCGCCATTCCTGCACGGCAACTTCATCGACACGCCGCGTCTTGCCGCTGTGCGGCGTCATGTCGAAAATCCAGTGGATCATCACGCGATTGCCTTCGACCACTGACGCCATCGCCTTCGACTGCACGTCTTTCATTTTCGCGAGAATGCCGTGCTCGAAAGCAACGAGCGTGTCGCGGCCAACGCGCGGCGTCGCGGCGTTCTCCTGCATACTGGCGTCTTCGGTGTAATAGCGCTCGATGGCGCCAACATGATCGCCGCCTTCGACAACCGCGATGAATTCATCCACCCGCGCGCGTGTCGGCATGACAAAATCTCCCGGCAGAAACCGCCGGGAGAGGATCATAAAAGCGCGGGGAAGCAAAGCCGCAGTTAATCGCGGCGTTAGGTCATTTCGTCATGGCCTCATGACGCTTTCGCGGGCCAAGGCGTAATCGGCGGAATCTTGTCGGTCGGCGCCGGCATGTCGACGGTCTTGAAATCCGCAGGCGAGACGATCTCCAGATATTCCATGTCCGGCGAGTAGTCATAAAGATAATGCACGATGCCGGGCCGCTGGTGCACGACATCGCCGGCTTTCACCAGCGTCGGCTTGTCCTCGTACATGAATTTGGCCCAGCCTTTCGTCATGATGACGATCTGGAAATCGCAATCGTGGCGATGCCAGCCGGTACCTTCGGTTGGCGGCTTGTCGGCTTTCACCAAGTGGCAGATGACCTGACCGCCGGTCGCTTCTGCAATACCGAGATCGCGATATTGAAAGAAGCCGCGCAAACCGCCGTCTTCGAACTTGGTATCCTCGGGCTTGACGTGCGAAAATTTCATCACCGGGTCGTGCTTGTTCATTGCAGCCTCCACGCTCATCATTCGGGCAAACCGTTAGCCGCGCGATCATGCAGAACGACGGCGCTACGGACGCGTTTGCTTCTGCATTGCACCATGCGAATTCCGCGCCACCTCGCGGCGGTTTCTCTGGGATGCCAGAACAAGTTTTGCGCAGTGAAAGATGTGGCTGAATTTGAAGTACGATCTGTCTTCTGCCGGTGACATTCTCCCGATGCAGCAAACGGCTTTGGCCGCTCCGATCTCGCGACATAACGACTATCGTTCGATTTGCGTAGGAAAGGCCCAGCGATCAGGCAATCGCGTGCCTCAGATGCCTAATATTCAACCTCAAGCTCTTCAATTTCAGCCGGTTCAAGCCGCGCGGCCGCAATCCATTCCGCCATTTCGGGAAGTGCGAGCACCCGTTTTGCGTAAGCCGACAGCGTGGGACTGATCTGGACGTCGTAGGTCATGAATCGGGTGACGACAGGCGCGTACATCGCATCCGCCATCGAGCGGTGCCCGAACAGACACGGACCGTCGGATTTTTCCAGGCAATCGCTCCAGATTGCGCAAATCCGGTCGATGTCTGCCTGCGCCCGCGACCATATTTTGAAACCGGGGAAATGACCCTTGATGTTGACCGGCAGCGACGCGCGCAGCGTCGTAAAGCCGGAATGAATTTCACCGCAGATGGAGCGACAATGCGCGCGCGGAATGCGCTCCTTCGGCAGCAAGCCCGCTTCAGGCATGAGATCGTTGAGGTATTCGCCGATTGCCAAAGTATCCCAAACGGTCGCGCCGTCGTGCCGCAAACACGGCACCAGAATCGACGACGACAGCAGAAGAATTTCGGCGCGCGCCGATGCATCATCCGCAGCAGTGATCATTTCGTCGAATTCCAGGCTGGAAAATTTCGTCAGCAGCCATCCTCTGAGTGACCACGACGAATAATTCTTGCTGCTGATGGTCAGTGTGGCCTTGGCCATAAGTCGCCTCCGTACACCGAACGAACCCGATCGGAAGGGACGCAGCGCCTATCCGGCGGGCCAAACCTGCCCGCTATTTAAGCGCCTGCGTCTCGTTCAACTCAGCAAACCACATGCCAGTCTGGATGGCCGATTGACAGACGCTCTGGCTTCGATGTTGCATAGCACAACGCAGGAATGACTCGGATGTCGCCCATGATGTATCAGGCCTACCAGAACACCATGGACTTCATGGCTCCGATGCGAAGCGGTGCTTTGTCGGCCAAGGCGGCGATCAAGCTGCTGCCGGACGGGCTCTCCGACAAGGTGTTCGGGCGGCTCGCCGCCGCGTTTGAGCTGATCTCGCGCACGTCGCTGACATATGCGCGGCCCGATTACGACATCCAGCCCGTGCTGGTTGGCAACGGCAAATTTCCAATTACGGAAAACGTCGCGTTTGCGACGCCGTTCGGATCATTGCTGCATTTCAAAAAGGAAGGCGCACCGGATCAGCCAAAGGTTCTGCTGGTCGCGCCGATGTCGGGCCATTTCGCGACGCTGATGCGCGGCACTGTTCAGACGCTCTTGCAGGATCACGACGTCTACATCACCGACTGGCACAACCCGCGCGACATTCCGGTCTCCGCCGGAAAATTCGGGCTCGACGAATACACAGAACACCTCATCGACTTCATGGACCAGATCGGCCCGAAGTCGCACATGATCGCGGTCTGCCAGCCGTCAGTGTCGGCGCTCGCCGCCTGCGCGATCATGTCCGAGGACAATCACCCGGCGCGGCCCGCAAGCCTCACTCTGATGGCGGGGCCGATCGATACGCGCATTCAGCCCACCAAGGTCAACGAATTTGCGGTATCGAAACCTTTGAAATGGTTCGAGGACAACCTCATCAACTACGTGCCGATGCAGTGCAAAGGCGCGTGGCGCAAAGTCTATCCCGGATTCATTCAGGTCACGGCGTTCATGTCGATGAATCTTGAGCGCCACATCAAGTCGCACAAGGATCTTCTCGAACATCTCGCCAACGGCGACATCGAGAATGCTGAGAAGATCAAAACCTTCTACGACGAATATTTCGCGGTGATGGATCTGCCTGCGGATTTCTACATCGACACCATCCGCGACGTGTTTCAGGAGCATCTGCTGCCGCAGGGCAAGCTGATGTATAAAGGCCGCCCGGTGAACCCCGGCTCGATCAAGAAGATGGGGCTGATGACCGTTGAAGGCGAGAAGGACGATATTTGTTCAATCGGCCAGACACTCGCAGCCCAAGACCTCTGCACGGGTGTGCGCGCTTATCGCAAGGTGCATCACATGCAGGCCGGCGTCGGCCACTATGGGGTCTTCAGCGGCAAGAAGTGGAATAACGAAATCTATCCGCTGCTGCGGGATTTCATTCACGTCAATTCGTAAGCGTTCACGCCGCCAGCGCTTTCATCTCTTTATAGAGATCGGATTTTCCCTCAAAGCCGATGCCGGGCAAATCCGGCATGACGATGTGGCCGTTCTCGACTTTCACGCCGTCGGGGAAACCGCCATAGGGCTGAAACAGATCGGGATAACTTTCATTGCCGCCCAAGCCTAACCCCGCCGCGATATTCAGCGACATCTGATGCCCGCCCTGCGGAACGCAACGCGACGGCGACCAGCCGTGCGTTTTCAGAACCTCAAGCGTTCGCTGATACTCACACAGCCCATACGACAGCGCGCAGTCGAATTGCAGCCAGTCGCGGTCCGGCCGCATGCCGCTGTGACGAATGAGATTGCGCGCGTCCTGATGGCTGAAAAGATTTTCGCCGGTTGCCATTGGGCCCGGATAGAAATCTGCCATCGCGGCCTGCAACGCAAAGTCGAGTGGATCGCCGATTTCCTCATACCAAAATAGCGGATACTGCCGCAGCATCTTGGCGTAGGCGATGGCGGTTTCCAGATCGAAGCGGCCATTGGCATCGACTGCAAGCTGCGCCTGCGAGCCGATTTCCTTCAACACGGCCTCGATGCGCTCCTGATCTTCCTTCAACGAAGCGCCGCCGATTTTCATCTTCACGACATTGTAGCCGCGATCCAGATAGCCGCGCATTTCCTTGCACAACTCGGTGTTGTCCTTGCCGGGATAGTAATAGCCACCAGCCGCGTAGACGAACACGCGCGGATTGGCTTCGCGCTTGTGGCGCTCTGCGAGCAAACGAAACAGCGGCTTGCCTTCGATCTTTGCGACCGCGTCCCACA
>JBBRGE010000061.1:0-8684 GCA_038241045.1 Hyphomicrobiales bacterium
AAGCGTGCGCGACTCAGCGCGTCGTCGCGCAGTTGCGCTGCGGGATGGCCCTTGCCCAGGTCGGCTGCGTGCGCGGCGATTTTGTAGGTGATGACGCCGACTTTCACGTCGTCGCGGTTCGGCAATCCAAGATGTTCCTTCGGCGTGACATAACACAGCATCGCGCAGCCGAACCAGCCGATCATCGCAGCACCGATGCCCGACGTGATGTGATCGTAACCCGGCGCGATGTCGGTCGTCAGCGGGCCGAGCGTGTAGAACGGCGCTTCGCCGCATTCCTTCAGCTGCTTATCCATGTTGATCTTGATCTTGTGCAGCGGAACGTGTCCCGGCCCTTCGATCATCACCTGACAGCCTTTGGCCCACGCGATCTTCGTGAGTTCGCCGAGCGTCTCCAGTTCGGCGAATTGCGCGCGATCGTTGGCATCCGCAATCGAGCCGGGACGCAATCCATCGCCCAACGAAAATGAAACGTCATACTTGCGCATCAAGTCGCAAATTTCCTCGAAATGCGTATAGAGGAAACTTTCCTTGTGATGCGCGAGGCACCACTTCGCCATGATCGAGCCGCCGCGCGACACGATGCCGGTGACGCGATTCGCCGTGAGGTGAATATAGGGAAGCCGCACGCCGGCATGGATGGTGAAATAATCCACGCCCTGTTCGCACTGCTCCACCAGCGTGTCGCGATAAAGCTCCCATGTCAGCTTCACCGGATCGCCGTCGCATTTTTCCAGCGCCTGATAAATCGGCACCGTGCCGATCGGAATCGGTGCGTTGCGCAGAATCCATTCGCGGGTGGTGTGAATGTTGCGGCCGGTCGAGAGGTCCATCACGGTGTCGGCGCCCCAGCGGATCGCCCACACCATCTTGTCGACTTCTTCTTCCACCGACGACGTCACGGCGCTGTTGCCGATGTTCGCATTGATTTTTGTCTGAAAATTTCGACCGATAATCATCGGCTCGAGTTCGCCGTGGTTGATGTTGCACGGAATGATCGCGCGGCCGCGCGCGATCTCGCTGCGCACGAATTCCGGCGTCACGAACGCCGGCACTGCTGCGCCGAAGGATTCGCCGTCGGCGAGGGCTGCTTCCGCGCGCTCAAGCTGCACCTTGCGGCCGAGATTTTCGCGCGTCGCGACGTAAATCATTTCCTTGGTGATGATGCCCGCGCGCGCGAATTCGTACTGCGTAATCATCGCATCGCCGACGCCGCGCAGCGGCTTGTGGTGCGCCTTGAATTGCGCAGCCGCATGTGCCGCGCCGACATTGCCGTTGTCTTCCGGCTTGATGTCGCGGCCTTCATATTCCTCGACGCCGCCGCGCTCCTTCACCCACTTGATGCGTTCGCGCGCGAGACCCGCATTGACGTCGATGACGACATTCGGATCGGTGTAGGGACCGGAGGTGTCGTACACAGGCAGATCGGGCTCGCCTGCGCCTTTGCTGAGGATGATCTCCCGCAGCGGCACGCGCACATCTTTCGCTTCATCGGGCGTGACGTAAACCTTGCGCGAGGACGGCAGATTGCCGGTCGTAACTGCGGCCTTGATGTTGGCGGTGCTGATTTGTTTGTTCATGGCGTGTCTCCCGTTCGGGTGAGTTGTCGTTGTTCAGCGGTATCCAAAAAAGAAAAGAACGCATCCAATGGCAGCCCATATGATGCCGGCGATCACCGGCATCTGCGGCTCTTTCAGAAGCACGCCGCCGCGCTCGGCAACGAATCGCGGCGCAAGCAGGCGAACCGCGCTGCTGACGACGATCAGCCAGCCGATGATCGTGATCAGCACGCGCCAATTCAGCAGCCATACGTTATGCACCAGCAGGATCGCGATGCCTGCGGGCAGGAGCACAAAGCCAGACAGAAACATCAGCGCGCGGCTGGCGAGAAACTCCTGCGAGAGCTTGCGGAATTCATCCTGATTGAGCAGCACGGCAAGCCCAATGACGATCATCACAGGGCCGATCAGCTTTGCGAGGTAGATAGATGTTTGCATCGTGTTGCCCTACGCTGCTTGCGAATAATGTCCGAGCCATTCGCGCACGCGCGCGTCCGGATCGGCGTTCATGGTGACATCGCTGACGACAGCGATTGAGTTTGCACTCGCCGCGAAAATCTCGGGCGCGTGATCGAGCTTGATGCCGCCGATGGCGACCAGTGGAATATCGCCAATCACCAGCTTCCACGCCGTGATGCGCTCGATGCCCTGCGGCGCAAAACGCATCTTCTTCAGCGTGGTCTCGAAAATGGGTCCGAGCGCGATGTAGTCGGGTTTGTGCTGAAGCGCGTTGTCGAGTTCGTTTTCGTCGTGTGTGGAGATGCCGAGCGTGAGACCGGCGTTCTTGATGGCAACAACATCGGCAGTGGCCAAATCTTCCTGACCCAAATGCAGATGTTTTGCGCCGCAGGCAATTGCCGCGCGCCAGTAATCGTTCACAACAAGCTTGGTCGGCGTGCCTTTGGTCACAGCCAGCGCCTCGCGCACCAGCGCATTCGCCGCTGCGTCATCAAGATTTTTTGCGCGCAACTGCACGGTGCCGACGCCGAGTTTTGTGAGCCGCGCAACCCACGCGACGCTATCGACCACGGGATAAAAGCGATCAGGATACGGCATGCCAGAACGGCGTCCCTACGATTGGAGTGGAAGGAGAGGCGAAATCGCGCGCGCCCATCAGGCCCGCTTCATAACCTGCGCGCCCGGCTTCGACCGCGAGACGAAACGCGTTGGCCATCGTGACCGGATCGGCGGCTTTCGCGATGGCGGTGTTGAGCAGCACGGCATCGTAACCCAGCTCAAGCGCATCGGCCGCATGGGATGGTGCGCCCAATCCGGCATCGATGACGAGAGCAATGTCGGGCAGGCGCTGACGCAGCAATTTCAACGCATCGCGGTTGGTAATCCCGCGCGCGCTGCCGATGGGCGACGCCCACGGCATCACCACTTTACATCCGGCATCGACGAGGCGCTGCGCAACGCTCAAATCCTCGGTGCAATAGGGAAACACCTCGAAGCCGTCCTTGATGAGAATACTAGCCGCTTCGACAAGGCCGACCACGTCTGGCTGTAGCGTTTCATCGTCGGCGATGACTTCGAGCTTGATCCACGGCGTGTTGAATAACTCACGCGCCAGCTTGGCGGTGGTGACGGCCTCGCGCACCGATTTGCAGCCTGCAGTGTTCGGCAGCACGGTGACCTTCAATTCGCGGATCAGCGACCAGAACGCATCGCCGGTTTTGCCGCCTGCGGTTTCGCGGCGCACCGACACAGTGACGATTTCGCTGCCCGACGCGCGGATCGCATCCTGCATGATTTTCGGCGAGGGATAGAGTGCGCTGCCGACGAGAAGCCGCGACGAAAATTCCTTGCCGTAAAAATTCACGACTTTAGAATACATGAGTTATCCTCCCTGCCGTGGCGTGAGGATTTCGACCGCGTCATTGTCGTTGAGCGGCGTTTCAGCCCAGCGTGCGCGCGGCACCACGTCGTAATTCACCGCGACCGCGAGATGCGCGCCTTCATATTCAAGCTCGGCCAGCAAAGCATCGACGCGCGTGGCCTTGGTTTCGCGGCGTTCGCCATTGATGATCAGGAGCACTGCATCACCTCATTGTCGATGAGGCCGCGCTGCACGTAATTCAATGTCAGTTCCGCAAGCGCAGGTGCCAGCAGGAATCCGTGGCGATAAAGTCCGTTCACTGAAATTTTCGTTTTGTCGATGGCGATGCGTGGCAGATTGTCGGGGAACGCCGGACGCAGCCCCGCGCCGATCTCGACGATGCGCGCTTCGGCAAAGGCGGGATGCACCGCATAGGCAGCCGTGAGCAATTCAAGCGCCGAGCGCACGCTGACGCCGGTATCTTCGCTCTCGATCGACGTTGCGCCGATCATGAATCGATTGCCTTCGCGCGGAACGATATAGAGCGGCCAGCGCGGATGAATGAGCCGAATTGGGCGCGCAAGCTGAACTTCGTCCGTCTCGACGACAATCATCTCGCCCTTGACGCCGCGCAAATCGGGACATTTGTCACGCGCGGCAAGTCCGCGGCAGTCGATGACGATGTTTGAGTCTTTCGCCAGATCATCCAACCCGACATCGCTTTCGAATTTGATCTTAGCCGCCGCCGCAAGCTTTTCGTGCAGCTTCGGCAACACAATTCGCGGCTCGACATGACCTTCGCCCGCAAAAAACAATGCGTCGCGGAAACGCCCGTCAAGCGACGGTTCAAGCTTCGCGACACCGTCTTTGTCGAGCCGCTCGTAATCGGTTGTGAGCTTTGCGAAGCGGTCGAAATCGACGCGGTCGCGCGGATGCGCCACCACGAGCGAACCGTTGAAAGGCGTTTCGGGCAGAACGTCGCGCCACAGATCGAGCGAGCGAATGCCGAGGCGGGCAATCAAAGGTTCGGAGGCTTCGCGCTCGCACCAAGGTGCCAGCATGCCACCGGCGACATGACTGGTCGCCTGCATCATCGCAGCGTCGCCGCGCTCATGCAGCGTCACATCATAACCCGCGCGCGCAAACGCCAGCGCCTGCCATGTCCCGGCAATGCCAGCGCCAACGACGTGAACTGAAACGTCCCCCTGCGGGGTTTTCGAACTCTGAAGCATCCCTGTCCCTTCGCCGGCATGACCCGGATCAGGTTCAAAGGGTCACCGCGCAACTGCGGTATCTCAGCTCCACGCTGGAGCCCCCCTCGGAACAAGCCTTTATGTTAGGTGCGCGGAGCGTTGTGTCAATGTTTGCGCAATGAATTCCCTACAAATTGGCCGGAAGCTGACACCGGAGCGCGATGCCGCGCCGCCAGATTCACGCCGAAGGCACTTAGTTATATGTCGATAGCCAAAGCCCAAGACGTCAGTCGCCTGCGTTCCACACCAGGCATGCTGCCTTTGTATGTGGGACTCGGCGTCTATGCATTGCTGCTGGTCGCGGGCAACCGGCTGCTGGCCGATCCCGACACCTATTGGCAGATCACGATTGGGCGCTGGATTTTCGATCATCGCGCGGTTCCCGTGAGCGATATCTATTCCTTCACGATGACGGGCAAGCCGTGGATTTCAACGCAATGGCTGGCGCAGGTGTTGTACGGGCAGGCCGATGCGATTGGCGGATGGTCCGGCATCGTGGTGCTGACCGCGTTGCCGATTGCGCTGACCTTTGTGATTTTGACGCGGTTTCTCGAGCAGCGCGTCGGTGCCATTGCGACAATGGTGCTGCTGTCGATCGCGTTCGCAATCGCGTTGCCGCATCTCCTGGCGCGGCCGCATGCGCTCGCGCTTCCGGTGATGGTGGCGTGGGTCGCCGCATTGCTGTCGGCATCCGAACGCCGCAACGCGCCGTCGCTCTGGCTGGTCGCGTTGATGGCACTGTGGGCAAATCTTCACGGCAGCTTCGTATTCGGGTTGATGCTGGTCGCGCCGATTGCGCTGGATGCGCTGGTCAATGCCGGCCTGCCTTTCAAAAAAGATGTCGCGTTGCGTTGGGCGGGATTTGGCATTGCTGCGCTCGCAGCCAGTTGCCTCACGCCCTATGGCTGGAATTCGCTGCTCGCCGCGCAGAACATTCTCAGTCTCGGCGAGGCGCTGTCGATCATCCGCGAATGGGCGCCAGCGAATTTCTCAAGTTTTGGCTTGTTCGAGGCGTGCATTCTCGGTGGCCTTGCGCTGGCGCTGACGACCGGCGTGACATTCCCGCCGGTGCGGATTCTGATTCTGCTAGGGCTTTTGCACATGGCGCTGACCCATGTGCGCAATGCGGATGTGTTTGCGCTGATAACGCCCATGGTCCTGGCCGCGCCTTTGGCGGCAAGGTTCAAAACTCTCAACGATGCTTCGCAAAATGAACCGCTGCGTCCACGCATGATTGTTTTGCCAGCTGTCGTCGCGGCCATACTTACCGCAGGAATTACGTCCGTCAGCAGTTACGCGCCGAATGCGTGGATATCCCCATCTGCGGCGGTGTCGATGCTTAAAGTGTATGGCGCCAAGCGCGTGTTCAACGATTACGATCTCGGCGGATATCTGATCTGGCGCGGCGTGCCGACCTATATCGACGGCCGCACCGAACTATACGGCGAAGACTTCATGGTCGAACACAACGCGGCCAGCGCATTGGCGAAACCGATGAAGTTCTTTGAACTGCTCAACGACTACAACATCGACGCAACGATCCTGCGGCGGCAGACAGCGGGATCGAAATTGTTGGATCGTCTTCCCGAGTGGCAGCAGGTCTATGCCGACGATGTCGCCGTTGTGCATATCCGCAAGGCGGCTTTCCCCGCGTCAATTCCAGCGCAAAAATAAAGCCGGCTCAACGCGAGCCGGCTTTAGGTCGTCACGTTATCATTCTTAGCGATGATGACGATGATGGCGATGGACGCGATGACGCACGGGGCGTTCCTGCGCGAAGGCATCGAACAAGCCCGGCTGCGGCGCGACGGCGGCCTGCTGAGTGGCAAGCTGGCCCTGACGCTTCGCGGCGTAGTAATAACCGGCCGCGTAATAGCGCACGGCCTGATCCTGATTGCCGCCCGCCGCTTTATAGGCACCGGCGAGATACTTCACCGCGTAGGTGAGGTTGGTGTTGGGATCGAGCAGACCTTCTGCGGTTCCGGTGTAGCCCATGCCACGCGCGGTTCCGAGACGGATCTGCATCATGCCGTAATTGCCCTTGCTGATAGCGCGCGGCTGATAGCGGCTCTCGCGCATGATGACGCGATGGACGAGTTCCACGGGAACTCCATTGGCGGCGGCGTGGCTTGCGACCATTCCGGAATATTCGTTCTGCTGCGCAGACGCGGGATGAATCAGCAATAACGCCGCGGCTGCGGCGAGCAGTGTTGTCTTCATTTAACTGGATCCAGTGCAGTGAGGAATGGAATCTCGGCGGACATCGATGTCGGCGCGAGGCGAAAGGCCGTACTCGGGAGCAACGGCGTGTGCGGTTCCAGTGACGGGGGAATGTGCAGACATTATGTCGCCGGATTTGTCGCTGTATAAGAGTGACTTAGTGAAAGCGGGGGCGCGGTCACGGAGTCATTTGACTCATTTCGGACGAATCATGCGGACACGCGCCACATCTGCGTCACAGTTGCTAACGAGCGGCGTCGAGCGCCTCGAAGTCACTCTCAAAGTCACGACCGCGATTCTCGCGCTCGCTGCGGGCGTCTACACATATTTGGGCGTGCGCGAACTGCTCAACGGCAGTGCGACGACGGTGTTCTTCGCCGCGGTGATCTATTCAGTTGCAGTGTCGGTTGGCATTTATGCGTTCTGGATTTTCCTGATGCAGTTCATGCCGCATGTCATTCACCGCACCGGCCGCAATCTGATGTTCGGCTGCATGCTGCTCGGCTCGCTGATGATTGTCGCCATGTCGTCATGGCTCAATGCCTCGGCGCTGGCGGGTGCTGCCGCGATCCAGCAGCATCTGGCGATCACCGTGCAGAATTACACCCGCGACCTCGATATCGCCAATAACAACTCCATCGCAGCACAGAGCCTGTTGCCGGATATTCAACTCGCATCGTCGCGTTTTTCCAAGCTGGCTGAGGCCGAGCGCGCGGGATCGCTCACCGGCACCGCAGGCTCCGGCACGGTGGTGCAGCTTCTGACGCAGATGTCGTCGCAACTCGATAGTCTGGGTCAGCAGGTCGAAGCCTCAGGCAAGCAGGTCGCAGGCTTGTACGAGCGCGGCGGCAAGCATCTTGCGAAAATGCGCGAACTGATTTCGGATCGCGGCCCGATTGCAACGCGCAGCGACGCATTTGCCTCCGAGTCGCTGGCGCTGATGGGCGTCATCGCCAATCTGCAGCAGACGTCTGTTGCGCCGTCGGTTAAACGCGCGGCAGATTCGCTCAAATCCGGTTTTATCGCGCCTGCTGCAGGCGGACGCGGCGATCTCGGCGATCGGCAAACGGCAGTTGTTGGCAAGGTCGAAAACTCGATCGCGTTGCAGGCTGCGTCATTGTCCGATGCCGCCGACAAGATTCTCGCGATGCCGAAGGTCGAGCCCGCGCGATTCCAGACGCTCAATCCGGCGGAAGCGGTTCTCCGTTACGCGGGCGACTTCATTCCAAGCTGGGCCGGCGCGATTTCCATCGACCTGATGCCGGCTGTGCTGGTGTTGATTCTTTGCGTGGTTCACGCAGCGATCCGGCGCGAGGGAATCCCGGAGGCGAGCGCATCGAGCATGACAGCGGGGGAGATGTTTGCGGCGTTGCAGATGGCGCGCGAAATCGAAATTGCGCGGCATGTCAGACCTGCGGAAACTAAACCTGGTGAGGCCGAGCCTAGTGAGGCCGAGCCGGACATAGAACCTGCGGAAAAACCCGCTGCCGCATCCGACGATGAAAACGTGACGCCGTTGTCCTCGGCGCGTCACAACAAGTAGACGCCGATGCAGCCATCATCGACATTCCAGCAGCGGTTGCACACTTGGCTTTCGGGCAATCCCGACGATCAGGTGCTGCGCTGGATTTTCCGCACCGTCGTCATTGTGACGATTGGCGTGCTTGGTGTCGATCTTGCCAACATGAGCGGACTGACCGACGGCGTTGGCGATGCGCTGACGCCACCGGAAACGCAAACAGCTTCGCCCAGTACGTCGGTCCCCAGCATGATTCCCGCAATCCTCGCTCCGCTGTTGCCGAGTGGCGGACGCCTGACACCGATGCCGCAGCC
>JBBRGE010000062.1:0-8639 GCA_038241045.1 Hyphomicrobiales bacterium
AGATTCGCTCTCAGTGGTAGGAAGAGCCGGGTCGACTATGCCTGTAACTGGGGTCATGGTGACCTCACCCAATGTAAGCGGATATGTTCGAGCCCTTCGTGTCGAGGAAACGGGAGGCGGCGCAGTCGAGGCGATTCGATCGATCAGTCCTGCGTTCAAGGTTTGCGCATTGACAGTAAATGATGCGGCCGTGGATTTCGATAATTGTCGCTCTAACGAGGCGAAAGTTGCGGCATTGCCGGGCTTCAGACAAGTGGAGTCCACACTTTCTGCGAACGCAGATGCCGTTTCAGTTTGACCCCGCGCGCTATCTGCAGTCGTGATGCGGATCATGCACGCAGTTGCTGGACTGAATGAGGTATTCGGAGGCCCGTCGCGAACGGTTCCGGCATTGTGCAATGCGCAGGTGGGGCCGCATCGAACCGTGAGGTTGGTTTCTCAGAAGTTCATTGGGCTATCTAGTCCTGCGATTGCGCCGGAAAGCGCGGAGGTCCAGATATCGCTTTTGCCGGCACTGTATTCTGAATTTCTCCGTATGGCGCTACCCCTATGTTCATCGCGCGTTCTTTACGAGGAGATAAAGGAATTCAAGCCGGACTTGGTACATGGCCACGGGCTTTGGCATTGGTTTAACCATTCAGTGAGTGTCGCCGCGCAGCGATCAAACGTCATCGAAGTAGTCAGTCCGCGCGGAATGCTTATGAAGTGGTCGATGTCGAAGTCGTTCCGCCGAAAGAAATTAATTTGGAGCACGTACCAGGATCGGGACCTGCGAAGGGCAAGAGCATTCATTGCCACGTCACATGAAGAAGCTGCAGATATTCGCGAACTGGGTTTCGATCAGCCAATCGCAGTGATTCCAAACGGCGTCGTGTTGCCTGCTTACGAAACGCCAAGACGGTCGCGTGCCGACGCAAGTCGTGCGGTCTTTCTTTCCCGGATACACCCTAAGAAGGGTCTCCTGAACCTAGTTCAGGCATGGGCGAAGGTCAATCCGAAGGATTGGAAACTGGTCATTGCAGGGCCCGACGAACTTGGTCACGTTCGCGAAGTGTTGCGGCTGATCGATCGACTGGGAGTGAACTCCCAGATAGAACTTGTCGGTCCGATTCCCGAGCAGGAGAAACTTGCCTTTCTAGCGTCGTGCGATCTGGCAATACTACCCAGCGTTTCCGAGAATTTCGGGATGATGGTTGCCGAAGCCCTTGCTGTTGGCCTGCCCGTAATAGCCTCTACCGGCACCCCGTGGTCATCACTTGTGGAATTTGGTTGTGGATGGTGGGTTCCTAACGATGTGCTTTCGCTTGGCGAGGCAATCATCCTAGCAACGGGAAAAACCGCAAATGAGTTGGAAATGATGGGGCAGAGGGGAAGAGATCTCGTTGAAACAAGATATTCTTGGAGAGCAGTAGGAGTCGAAACCCTAGCCTTCTACCATTGGTTGCTATACGGCGGGCGGGAGCCTCGATCAATGTACCGAGGGGTAGGGGAGACGCCCCTGACCACGCTATGAACGAGTTGCACCGGCTGGAGTTGGACAAGAGTAACAAGGCGAGACGCCTTTTGTGGTCGACTGTATGGCTATTGCTCTTCCGGCCATCGCCCGTCCTCGCTCATGGATGGAGACGAATGCTCCTTCGTATGTTCGGGGCAAATATATCTAGTTCGGCTGTGCCTTACCCATCCGCACGTATTTGGGCTCCATGGAATCTTAGGATGGAGAAGGGCAGCTGTCTTTCCCATTTTGTCGACTGTTATTGCGTGGAAAAAGTTGTCCTCGAAGAACGCGCCACCGTGAGCCAGTACTCGTTTCTGTGCACCGCATCGCACGACTATTCCAGGTTGGAGATGCCGCTCGTTGCTGCCCCGATTTACATTGGACGTGACGCTTGGGTTACCGCGGACGTTTACATTGGTCCGGGCGTCGTCGTCGGGGAAGGCGCAATAATCGGCGCGTGTTCGGCCGTCTTTCGCGATGTCGCCCCATGGACAATCGTGGGGGGTAATCCCGCAAGGGTTCTTAAGTTAAGGGACGTAATACGTGACTAGTGGAATTTCCGTTCTCATATTAGCTTTCAATGAAGAGCGGAACTTGCCAGGGGCCTTAGAGTCTTTGGTCGGCCATTGCGAAGATGTCATCGTGCTCGATTCATTCAGCACCGATTCGACGACGCAAATTGCTGAGGCTTGGGGTGCGCGAGTCGTTCGACGCAACTTTGACAACTACGCATCGCAGCGTCGATTTGGTCTTCGAATGGATTTTCGATCGCCTTGGGTTTTGATGCTAGACGCGGATGAGAGGGTGACGGCGGAGTTGTGGCACGAGATGCTCAGCGCTATATCGTGCGCAGGAGACGAAATCACCATGTTTCGCATGCGTCGCAAGGACATCTTTTTGGGTCGCTGGTTGAGGAGATCGAGCGGCTATCCGACATGGTTTGGAAGATTGGTCCGCCCGGATAAAGTACAAATTGAGCGGGAGATAAACGAGGAATACATTCCGCTCGGCCAGGCTCGCTCATTGAAGACTCATCTGATTCATTTCCCGTTCAATCGCGGAGTTTCACATTGGATTGACCGACATAATATCTATTCGTCTCTCGAGTGCCGGAAGATGCGTGAGGAGGCGTCAGTGCCGATCCCATGGTCGTCTCTCTTCTTCGGGGGGTCGGTGGAACGACGAAAGGCATCCAAGCGTCTTGCTTTCCGGCTTCCTCTGAGACCAACGCTGGTATTCATCTATCTTTATTTCGTGCGTTTTGGATTTATGGACGGTCGCGCCGGCTATGCTTACTGCAGGCTTAGAGCCGCATATGAGATGTTTATAGACGCGAAGCGAATGGAGTGCGATTGGAATGAAAGATCGCAAACGTAACTGAATGCGCTGATCAGCGAGAGATCCCATCACAAAGTGAGCGTCATGAGAGGACGCGCGTGATATTTGACCAATTTATACGGCGAACCTTTCCCGAAAGCGGGGCGGGGGGGTTTAGTTGGCAAGATGGAACGATTCAGTTCTATTTGCGCGTAAACGCCCTTCTTCAGCCCCATTTCCGAGTCCTTGACTTAGGCGCGGGGCGCGGTGGGTGGGCTGAAGGTGACACTTCAACATTCAAAGTTCGCTTACGTGCGCTCAAAGGAAAAGTTAAGGAGGTAGTGGGTCAAGACGTGGATCCTGTTGTTTTGACAAATTCGAGTCTTGATGACGCAGTGGTTTCAGCGGTTGGTGAGCGACTTCCATTTTCCGACGCTCACTTCGACATGATTGTTGCCGACTACGTATTTGAGCACGTCGCAGACGGGCCCCTCCTTGCTGCCGAAATCAGCCGCGTTCTAAAGCCGAACGGTTGGCTATGCGCTCGAACACCAAACCGGTGGGCGTATGTGTCCCTTCTAACTCGACTAATCAAAAATAGATTTCACTCCAGGGTTCTCCATCGAGCCCAACCTTGGAGAAAGGATATTGACGTGTTTCCCACGGCGTTCCGGATGAATTCCATGTCAACTCTAAGAGAGTTATTTTCGCCCGACAAATTCGTGCACCATAGTTACTACTATCAGGCTGAACCTTCGTACCATTTCAACTCGGTGTTGATTTTTTCAGTCATGCGATTCATCGACTGGCTTCTTCCGAGGTTTCTAAGCGCAAACATTTTCGTATTTCTTCAGCGCAGGTGAGAGACAGCTTTTGGATACGCGGATTAAAGAGTCTGGCGGCGCGCCACCAGATGCGAGTGATCGAGCCAGCTTATTTGGAATCCGTTGGAAATAAACATTTCCTCGATCTTGCGTGGGCCGTCAACAATGCCGCGGCGCTCCAGCGCTCCGAAATGAATTTCGACATATACAGCGCGAAGCAATTCGTTCTTAAGAGTCGAATCTAGTCCTCGAAGAACGTCAAGCTCAAAGCCCTCCACGTCAATCTTGATTAAGGTGGGATACGGAAGACCGCTCCTAACAAGCGCGTCTCCCGTCCTTACGTCGACATAAGTACCTGTGCTTGGGCCCATGGAAGCATCAAGCGCAATCTGGTCTGTTACGCCAGTTTCCTCGTCGGAGATTGCAAAGGGCAACTTTGTATTTGATGCTCCCAAGGCCATCGGGACGATCTGGACGTTCGTGTTGCCGTTCGCAAAACGCATCCTTAGCTTCGCTTGCGAGCGCGGCGACGGTTCGAAAGCAAACACTCTACCGAGGGGGCCAACGATTCTTTCAAACTGCGCAGTGTAGTGACCGACATTTGCGCCAACGTCCCAGACGCAGTCCCCTGGTCGCGTCTCGGTGAGCAATGCCGCCGAAAACGCCTCTTCATACGATTGTGATCTGAGAAGCGGCGCGAGGATCCTGACAATGCCGAGGCGTCGCGCCAAGCTCCTGGCGGCGATTCCAAGGGGGTGCGTCATGAATGGGTATGGTTTCATGCCTTGTGTGAGAGGTGCGAGGCAAGACGCTCGCCCAGAGCGAGCAGCGTCAAGGATGGATTGCCCGCACCGCAACGAGGAAAGACCGCGGTACTAAGGACAGAAACGTTGATGCATCGATGGAGGCGACAATCCTTGTCTACCGAGCCAGCACTTGCCGATGATCCCATACGCAGAGTCCCGGTTGGATGGAAGGCTATCTTCCTAGGTTGCAAATTGTCCGCCGAATCGATATTGATGAGCTCCGCGGCCTCACCAGCCGGGGTCGAGTCCCAACTGTCGACAATGCGCTGCCTCAGAACGTTTTGCGCAATCAGGTCGCGCTCGCGGACTCGCCAGGAGATGTTCAAGCCGGTTTTCGAGGTGCCGGCTTTGATCCAGTTTCTTCGGTCCGGTAACTGTTCTATGTCGAGAAGCAATGTGAACGCCGCATCGGCAGGCCATTCGATTCGCCTGCGCCGCACCACGCCCTTTGCAAGGGCAGATGCTGCCTTGGCATGCGCAAAGCCGCTAGGTAGTTTTCGAAGAAATGCGGGCCAGTTACCTTGCTGGCGAAAAGTGAGGAGTTCATGAATCCAAAGCGGCAAGCTCCCTTCAGCGGTATATACGACGTGAAGAAATCCTCCGGGAACGCTGAGGGATTGCTCGAGAACGGAGCTGGAGAAAAGACGCTGAAATAATACGCCGCCAAGTGCCAACCGCGGACTGAAAAGCGCCCGGAACATCTCGAGGTCGCGGACTTTGATCCTTGCGATTGGAATCGAGACATGGTCCTGAAGCGTGGTTCCCTCTTCAAAACATTTCGGACCCATCTCCACGGGAGGGAAATGGCGCTGTACCAGCGCGGTGGATTCGAGTGCGCCGCTTGCAATGATGATGTGTGAACTCGCCACGGATCGGACCGTGTCCTCATCGGTAGAGAAGAAGACGCCCTCGGCGTGTGTAATCCCATCCGAAACCGATTGTGGGATACCGTTGACCTGTGAGTTGAGCACGATCTTGAGGTCGAGGTCCTGCTTTAGCTGAGAGGACCAAGCTCGTGCCAAGTTGCGGGCGCTTGTCTTGAGCGAATAGGCGTGCCCTGGCTTGAAATCCAACGTCCCGGGATTCGACGAGCATCGAGAAACCTGTTCATAGACTCCCGACTGGAGACAAAATCTTTGAAAGACCCTTCGATACGAGGATTCCAACTCGTCGTAAGTCAAAGGCCAGGGTTCAGATTGACCATCCAGCGGCACCGAAAGCTCGTGAGGTGCCATCGCCGCGAGTTGACCGCCCCATAGAGTAGACGTTCCGCCGAGGCCAATGGCTCTGCCAGACGCCGCGCCTTCGTACCGGTCTTCTGCGAAGTTAACATTGGAGTCCGAGGAACTGACGGCTTCAAGGCCGCCTCGTTCCAGTACGACTACACGACGACCCATTGAACGAAGCGCGATTGCTGCGTAGAGGCCCACTAGACCGCCGCCAACGATGCAGACATCCGTTTCGAGAACTTTCGGCAGCGCATGATGGCTGAGAATCATTGCTCGGTGCATCGCGCGGCGGTGCGACTCAATTCCACGATATGCTCCGGGCGCGTCGATGAAAAGAGGACTACGCCATGCGTATTGCGAGAGAATGCATTTTCGATGATTGAGGAGGTGGCGTCGTTGTGTCGCGACCGAAAGTATCCGTAGGTAATTTGGAGCTCCCGACCGATGCCGACTACAGCATTGGCTTCCTTTGTATCGACAGAATCTGATACTAGCAAGATTTCAGCGAGCTCCTTGCTGTTTAAAGCGAGTTGCGCTGCTGTATGGGCCTCGGCCGCGATTCCGATAGAACGCGTCTTTCCGTGACGCTTCATATCCATAAACCACGATAAGAGTTCATCTGGCAGCTGATAGACGCCGGCCGGAGGCTCGTGGAGAAGAAGCAGATCAACATAGCTTGAACCAAGCGCTCTAAGAGTTCGCGAAAAGCTCTCGTCGGCGGCCGTAGCGGAACGCTGCCCATCTAGTGATATGTAGTCGGGCAGAGTGAATGCTGCCCCATGCCGGCGCAGCTTTGTAATTGCCTTTGACGCATACATGGCGGCTGGCCAGCGCTGAAAGGCGAGGTTTGGAAGAATCCCGACCTTTGCTGCAACGACAAGTTCGCTACGGCGCCTGCGGATGAATACTCCCAATTCATGTTCCGCTATTCCGTGTCCATAGTACGGCGCGCAATCGAAATGGCGAATTCCGCAATCAAAGGCAGTGGCGAGTAGTCGCTGCCGTGATGCGCCCGAAAAGTTATGGTGCAGGGATGCTGTGCCGAACCCGAGGCGAGTAGTAGTGATGTCCGTGCCAGGAATTACCGTATTCAATTCAAATCACCATAAGCGAAGCAGGGCTTTGAATGCCCAACCTACCGATGGGCTGGGATCCCCCGCGAAGCAACGCGAAGCCAAGACGGTTCAAATTCGGGTAATTCAACCCCCGCGAGGAATCACAGCATGAATTCGAAATGGACGAGTCGAATGGACGTCGCGCCGTTTCTGTCGGGGACCGAAGGAGAGGCTCCCTTACCGTGGTGGAATATAGCAGCAGCTGGTCTGTTGTATATTTGCAACAGCGAGATTGACGGTTCGCCTCAAGAAAAGTAATATTCCGGTCGAGATAAGGAAAGTTTTCCAAGCCGCACAAGAACTTAGGTACGTCTGTTCGGCTGGTTTCCAAGGATTCGCGGGGTTGACTCCGAAGCTGGAATAGTGGCGGATACCTAATCCCCATCTTCCCGGTTCAATTTTTGAATTGATAGGGAGTGCTTGTCATGACCAAAAAAAACTTAAGGATGGCGGTCTCGACCGTCCTGATGATGGGGTCGGCGGCCGCGTCCGCGCAAACGCTCACTGTCATTCGCCCTGCATATCAGGATCCGGGCTCGGTGAGCGCCGCTCAGGGCACAGCGGCGAGCACACAGCTTGGCGATTCGCCGGTGTTCTTCACGCCGTACGCAGGGTTGGCGGTCGGACACGACGACAACCTGTTCCTGTCCAACGGTGGCGAGAAGGGCTCCAATCTGGTCGTGGCCAGCCCAGGATTCAAGCTCGACGCGCGCACGGCAGCGAGCGTGATGCAGGTGAGCTACCAGGCGCAGTTGGGTCGCTACACCTCGAGCTCGGACGACAACTATTTCGACAGCTATGGTCGTGCGCAATACGACATGGCCTTCAGCGGGCGCGCGTTCCTTCGCCTCGGGTTCGATTACATCCACGGGCACGATCCGCGCGGATCGACCGACCGAGCATTCGCCTCGAGCCCGGACAAGTACCGGCTGTATAGCCCGAACGCGACCTTTTCCTACGGTGCCCCGGGGGCCCAGGGTCGCCTCGAGGTGTACTACACGGACGCTCATAAGAGCTACATCAACAATCGCCAAAATACCCAGTTCAGCGACCGTGACGTCACGGAGTACGGCACCGCGTTCTATTGGCGCGTCATGCCGAAGACCTACCTGCTGGGCGAAGTGCGCCAGTCCGATATCAGCTACGAGCTCTCCTCGGTACCGGCGAGTGGGCGCGAGCGGCGCTACTACGTAGGCGCAAGCTGGGAGGCGACCGCCGCAACCACCGGCACGCTCAAGGTGGGTCGACTCGAACGAGACTTCGACTTCGGACGGCCGCGATACACCGGCTCGAGTTGGGAGGGCCTCATTACTTGGGCGCCTAGGACGTATTCGACGTTCGATTTCTACACCGCCCGCCAGACGAATGAATCCACGGGGCTGGGAAACTTCATCCTGACGGACATTTATGGCGCCACGTGGAACCACGCGTGGAGCTCGGCCGTCAACACGGCGGTCATCCTGCGTGGCCAGCGTGACGACTACCAGGGATTCGATCGCAGCGACAAGACCGCCACCCTCGGCCTGAAAGTGGGCTACAAGTTCCGCCGGTGGCTGACCCTCGGAGCCGAGTACAACCATATCCACCGCGACTCGAACATCAACATCTACGACTACGACCGCAACCTGTATTTCCTGACGGCCACGGCGTCGATGTAATGCTTCACCTGCCGCCGGGGTCAACGGACCCCGGCGGCCAATCGTTTGGTGCACATGAAACGTATTGCCCCGTTCTTCCTTGCATTCGCGGCGTTATTTTGCTCGCCCGCCTTCCCCCAGTCGACCGAGCTCTCCAGCTACAAGCTAGGGTCCGGCGACATGATCTCGGTGCGCGTATTGGTCGAGGATGAC
>JBBRGE010000063.1:0-8633 GCA_038241045.1 Hyphomicrobiales bacterium
GAACCTGTTCGACGTCGACGGCCAGTCGCAAACCAAACGGCTTGAAGTGCGCCAGCCAATTCTCACCGACGCCGACATGGAGAAGATCCGCTCCATCGCCGACGTCGCCGACAATCATTTCAAGTCGCGCGAACTCGACACCACATTCCATGCGGGCCTCGGAGCGTCGGGATTGGAGCAGGTGCTCGACGAATTGTGTGCGCGCGCCGAATCTGCGGTGCGCGAAGGCGTCAACATCATCATTCTGTCGGACCGTGCCGCAGGATCGGATCGCATCCCGATCCCATCGCTGCTGGCCTGCGCCGCCGTGCATCACCACCTCATTCGCACGGGCTTGCGCACCTCGGTCGGGCTCGTGGTGGAATCCGGCGAGCCGCGCGAAGTGCATCACTTTGCGTGTTTGGCGGGTTACGGTGCCGAAGCGATCAATCCTTATTTGGCATTCGAATCCATCATCGCCATGAAGGACAAGTTGCCCGCGAAGCTTGACGACAAGGAAATCGTCAAGCGCTACATCAAGTCGATCGGCAAGGGATTGCTGAAGGTGATGTCCAAGATGGGCATCTCGACTTATCAATCATACTGCGGCGCTCAGATTTTCGATGCCGTCGGCCTCAAGGCCGAATTTATCGCGAAGTATTTCGCCGGCACGCATTCGCGCATCGAAGGCGTTGGACTTGCAGAGATTGCCGAAGAAACCACACAACGCCACGCCGAAGCGTTCGGAGATTCGCCGGTCTACAAAAACGCGCTCGATGTCGGCGGCGAATATGCTTACCGCACGCGTGGCGAGGATCACGCCTGGACCGCCGAGTCGGTCTCGTTGTTGCAGCACGCGGCGCGCGGCAATTCGCTCGAGCGCTACAAGTCGTTCGCGAAGATTCTTAACGAACAATCCGAGCGGCTGTTGACGCTGCGCGGGCTGTTTCGCGTCAAGACCGCCGAAGACGAGAAGCGCAAACCCGTGCCTCTTGATGAAGTCGAACCCGCCAAGGATATCGTCAAGCGTTTCGCCACCGGCGCGATGTCATTCGGTTCGATCTCGCGCGAAGCGCATACGACGCTGGCGATTGCGATGAATCGCATCGGCGGCAAATCCAACACCGGCGAAGGTGGCGAAGAATCCGACCGCTTCAAGCCGCTGCCGAACGGCGACAGTATGCGCTCGGCCATCAAGCAAGTTGCATCGGGGCGTTTTGGCGTCACCACGGAGTATCTCGTCAACTCCGATATGATGCAGATCAAGATGGCACAGGGTGCCAAGCCCGGCGAAGGTGGACAATTGCCCGGCCACAAGGTCGATGCGGTGATTGCGAAAGTGCGCCACTCGACGCCGGGTGTCGGCCTCATCTCGCCGCCGCCGCATCACGACATCTATTCCATCGAAGACCTCGCGCAGCTGATCTACGATTTGAAGAACGTCAATCCGGACGGCGCGGTTTCAGTAAAGCTCGTCTCCGAAATCGGCGTCGGAACCGTTGCGGCTGGCGTTGCGAAAGCGCGCGCTGATCATGTGACAATTGCGGGCTTCGAGGGCGGCACGGGTGCATCGCCCCTCACCTCGATCAAGCACGCCGGTTCGCCGTGGGAAATCGGTCTTGCGGAGACGCATCAGACTCTCGTCCGCGAACGTTTGCGTTCACGCATCATCGTTCAGGTCGATGGCGGATTCAGAACAGGCCGCGACGTGGTGATCGGCGCTTTGCTGGGCGCGGATGAATTCGGTTTCGCCACCGCGCCCTTGATTGCGGCGGGCTGCATCATGATGCGCAAGTGCCATCTCAACACTTGCCCGGTCGGCGTCGCGACGCAGGATCCAATCTTACGCAAGCGCTTCACAGGTCAGCCCGAACACGTCATCAATTATTTTTTCTTCGTCGCCGAGGAAGTCCGCGAGTTGATGGCAGCGCTCGGTTATCGCAAGTTCGAGGACATGGTTGGTCAGACGCAAATGCTCGACCAGTCCAAGCTCGTCTCGCACTGGAAGGCGAAGGGTTTGGATTTCTCAAAACTGTTCGTCAAGCAGCAGGCGTTGCCGGGCCAGAAAATTTTCCACGCCGAGAAGCAGGATCATCATCTGGAGAACGTGCTCGACCGCAAGCTCATCAGGGAAGCGCAAGCCGCACTCGATCGCGGCGCGCCCGTCAAGATCGAGACCGAGATCAACAACACCGATCGCAGCGCGGGCGCGATGCTGTCCGGCGTGGTGGCGAAAACTTACGGCCACAACGGTCTGTCGCATGACACCATTCAGGTTTCGCTGAAAGGCACGGCAGGTCAGGCGTTCGGCGCGTGGCTGGCACGCGGCGTCACCTTCGATCTCGAGGGCGAAGGCAACGACTATGTCGGCAAGGGCCTATCGGGCGGGCGCATCATCGTGCGGCCTCCGAAGATTTCGGGAATCGTGCCGGAAGAATCCATCATCGTCGGCAACACCGTGATGTACGGCGCCATCGAAGGCGAATGTTATTTCCAGGGCGTCGCGGGCGAACGCTTCGCCGTGCGCAACTCAGGTGCCATCGCGGTCGTCGAAGGTGCGGGCGATCATTGCTGCGAGTACATGACCGGCGGCATCGTCATCGTGCTTGGCAAAACGGGACGCAACTTCGCGGCCGGCATGTCGGGCGGCGTGGCTTACGTGATCGACGAAGACAACACGTTCGAGAAACGCTGCAACATGGCGATGGTCGAACTGGAGCCGGTGCTGTTGGAGGAACTCATCAACGAGAATGCATTCCATCAAAGCGGCGATCTCGACGCGCATGGCCGCGTCGATGTGTTCGCCAATCTCTTGGGCGAAGACGTCCAGCGCTTGCATGTGCTGATCTCCCGTCACGCCAAGCTGACGGGTTCGGCGCGGGCGCAGCATATTCTCGGCAACTGGAAAAAATATCTGCCGATGTTCCGCAAGATCATGCCGGTCGAATATCGCCGCGCATTGAAGGAAATAAAATCGCGGGAGCCGGAAGAGCCGAAGATCGCGATAGGCGCATGATCCCGAAAAGTGGGGACCGGTTTTCGGATCGGATCATGCGCTGATAGAAGTTAAGTGTTTAGTTGGGGCGTTGGGGATTATGGGCAAGGCTACAGGTTTTCTTGAGATCGAGCGCCACGACCGCAAATACGAGCCGGTCGCCGAGCGCGTGAAAGATTTCAAGGAATTCATGATTCCGCTGAATGAAAAAGACACGCGCGATCAGGCCGCGCGCTGCATGAATTGCGGCATCCCCTATTGCCACGGCACCGGTTCGGTTGCGCCCGGCACGCCTGGATGTCCGGTCAACAACCAGATTCCGGATTTCAACGATCTCGTTTACAATGGCAACTGGGAAGAAGCCTCGCGCAATTTGCACTCGACCAATAATTTCCCAGAGTTCACCGGGCGGATTTGCCCCGCACCTTGCGAAGCATCGTGCACGCTGAACATCGACGACAATCCCGTCACGATCAAAACCATCGAATGCGCCATTGTGGATCGCGCATGGGATAACGGCTGGCTCAAACCCGAGGTCGCGCCGAACAAGACCGGCAAAAAAATCGCGGTCGTGGGCGCGGGTCCGGCGGGCATGGCGTGCGCGCAGCAACTCGCGCGCGCGGGTCACGACGTGCATGTGTATGAAAAATTCGCGAAAGCTGGCGGCTTGCTTCGCTACGGCATTCCCGATTTCAAGATGGAAAAGCAGATCATTGATCGCCGCGTGACGCAGATGGAAGCCGAAGGCGTGACCTTCCATTACGGCAAAGCCGTCGGCGGCGCGTCGGGCATCGATCCGCAGGAACTGCTCAAGACTTACGATGCGGTGGCATTGACCGGCGGCGCGGAAGCCCCGCGCGATCTGCCGATACCGGGCCGCGATCTCGACGGCATTCATTACGCGATGGATTTCCTGCCGCAGCAGAACCGCCGCGTCAGCAAGGAAACGCTCGGGGGCGTGAAAGAGATTCTCGCCAAGGGCAAGCATGTCGTCGTGATCGGCGGCGGCGATACCGGATCGGATTGCATCGGCACTTCAATTCGTCAGGGCGCTCTCTCCGTGACGCAGCTTGAAATCATGCCGGAGCCGCCCGAGCATGAGAACAAATTGCTCACATGGCCGAACTGGCCGCTGAAATATCGCACCTCGTCGTCGCAGGCCGAAGGCGCCAAGCGCGAATACGCCGTGCTGACGCAGAAGTTTTCGGGCGACGGCGGCAAGGTTGCGAAGCTGCATTGCATCCACATCGATGAGAAAATGCAGCCGGTTGCGGGCAGCGAATTCGACCTGAAGGCCGAACTGGTGCTGCTGGCGTTGGGCTTCGTGCATCGTGTGCATGTAGGCCTTTTGAAAACGCTCGGCGTCGATCTCGATCAGCGCGGCAATGTCCGCGCCGGCATCGGCGACTATCAGACCTCGATCGCGAAAGTGTTTTCGTCCGGCGACATGCGGCGCGGACAGTCATTGGTTGTCTGGGCGATCCGCGAAGGCCGCCAATGCGCGGCCTCGATCGACATGTATCTGATGGGATCGAGCACCCTGCCGCGTTGAGCGACGTCGCGCTCATAAAAAAAAGCCCCGTCTCGCGACGGGGCCTTTCGTTTCCGGTAATTTCAAACTACCGCGTGAAAAATCCCGGCGCGGAAGCCGATGGCCCCACGCTTCCCGGCGGACGCGGCGCAGCGGGAAGACGCGGACGCTGCACGCCCGGCTGCGTTTGCGCGGCACCCGGCTGGAATGTTTGCACGCCCGGTTGCGGCTGCGGACGGCCCGGATCGAAACCAATGAAGCCTTGCGCAGGCGGTCGCACAGCCACCGGTTTCGGCAACGGCTTCGCGATCGAGCCATCGGGTGCAATGGTTGCGACGTTCGGATCGCCGACCGGCGCTTCGAGCGTTCCGATCTGGCGGCGCGGCCAGGAAAAATCATCGGCGCGTCCGGCAGGTGCAGCCAGCGGCTCGCCCTTGACGAGAGTCCGTGCTGCCAGCGCATCGACTGCGGCCGGTCGCGACCCCGCACCGCCAAGCAATTCAGTGGTGCCGACATTGGACGCAACCAGTGGCACCATCGGGCCGAACAGCGGCCGCGGCCCCGCAACGCTGGGGCGGACATTTGCATCCGGCGACTGCAATTCACTCGGCAGCGAAATCGAAGTTCGCGCCGCCAGCAACCGCGTGATCTCGCGCTCGGTAAAGCGCGCGAGTTTTACCGCGCCGGCCTTGGTGAAATAAACGCCGTCATAGGAGCGCAGGCGGCGGGTCTGGCCGTCGAAGTCGGGGCCTTGCTGCATGAAGCGGCCGGCCTCATCCACGAATCCATCCCATACATCGACGTAAGTGATACCGGCCTTGCCGGCCGCGTCGCGATACAGCGAATCGAGGAATAACGTGTCGGCCATTGCTTTTTGCCCGCGCACCGCAGGCAGGCCGACCCAGAGCACCGGCACGCCTTTGGATTTCAACACCGCGATCATCTCGGCGATCTTTTTCGAGTACAGCTCGACCCAGCGCTCGTCGCGGAAATTATACACGCCGCTGGCGGAGCGAGGCGCTGTCTCGGGCGCCACGATCGACGCCGGCCCGTCATCATCGTCTGCCGCATCGTCGGATGGCTTGCCGTCGGCGACCTTTTCATCGTCGGGCTTTGCAGTGTTATTGGCGGGCTCCGCCGGTTTTGCCGCGCTGTCTTTCTTATCGTCCTTCTTATCGTCTTTCTTGGCGCTTTTTTTTCCGCCCTTTGAATCTTTTTTGACGTCGGGTTTCTTTTCCTCGACCGGCTCGCGCAGCGGAATGCGATCGTTGAGACCGAGCATCACCACAATGACATCGGGCTTTTCAGTTGCGAGAATTTGCTTGGCGGCGGCGGCCCAATCCGAAGGCTCGCCGCGCGGCTGATATTTGATGAGGCCTGACACTCTGTTGGCCTTGCGCACGACGCCGAGTTCAGGCGTGTCGAGCAGCGCATCTTCCAGACCGTAAGCGAGCCAATCGGCCATCGCGTCGCCGAGCACGTAGACATTTTTCTCGGCGGGCGTCGCGCGCTTGGCGGGCGGCGGAGCGCGAGAGGAATCCACGACCTGCGGCGGCGGCTGTCCGGGAAACTGATCGCCGAACGGCGAGAAAAATCCGCCCTGCGGCGGCGGGCCGGGAGGCTGTCCGCCGGGACCACCGCGCGGAGGTGGCCTGCGGTCGAAACCGCCGAAATTGAAAAACTGCGCCGAGGCCGTTCCCATCACGCCGAACAGGATCGCGCCCGTCACCGCCAGCACCGCAATACGGGAATGGCGCCGAAAAGTGAGACGCGGTTTTCGGATAACGCCATTCCCGTCTCTATAACGGACGGCCGCGCCCGCGCGGCCTATGCCGGGTTCGGTGAAAATGCGCAGGAATGATCGCTTGTTCGACATCGGCGTAATCGTTGGTCCTGAATTTGACGACGAAAATAGCGCTCTGCCCGCGTGAAATCGACCCCATAAAAGGCCCGGAAGCCGAGTTTCTTCAGTGAACGGTGAAAATGTCGGATTGAAGGTTTCCGATGCTACGTGCTGCACCCGCGCCCAATAGCCCATCCACAAAATCTGCACCGATCCGCTCGACAGCCTGCTTATATCTGTTAATCTCGATATATGGAATCAAAACCCGCCATTCTCGCCCTCGTAGCGCTGGCCCAATCGACGCGGCTCGATGCGTTCAGGCTGCTGGTTACGCATGAACCAGCAGGCTTGCCTGCGGGCGACATCGCAATGGCGTTGGCTGTGCCGCAGAACACCATGTCGTCGCATCTGGCGATCCTTTCGCGCGCGGGATTGATCGCGGCGACACGGACGGGACGTTCGATCGTCTATCGCGCCGAGCTTGCTCATCTGCGGGACGTCATGCTGTTCATGCTGAAGGATTGCTGCGGCGGCAGTCCTGAAATCTGCGCGCCGTTGATTGAAAATCTTTCCTCGTCCTGTTCTCCCAAAAAGAGAAGAACGAACGCGTGATGCAAAACTTCAATTTGCCACGGCGGCTTGCGGCGGAAGCGCTGGGAACCGCACTTCTTGTCGCCACAGTGGTCGGCTCCGGCATCATGACGGCGTATTGGTTCACCGCTTCCACATCGTTTGCAAATCCCGCCGTCGCCATCGCGCGCTCCATGACAAATACATTTTCCCGAATCCGGCCGCAGGATTTGCCGGGGTTCATTATCGCGGAAATTTCCGGCGCGATTGCCGCGCTGTTGCTGATGAGCTGGCTGCTTCAAACCACCGGCGCCGCAACCCCCACGAAACGCAAGGCGATGTTATGACTGTCACGATCTATCACAATCCCAGCTGCGGCACCTCGCGCAACACGCTGGCGATGATCCGCGCCAGCGGCGAGGCGCCTGTGGTGATCGAGTATCTAAAACATCCGCCGAGCCGCGAGCGGCTATCCCGGCTCATCGCAGCGATGAAAATTTCCGTGCGCGATCTCCTGCGCGAAAAAGTCACGCCTTACGCGGAACTGAAACTCAACGATTCCACACTGACAGACGAGGCGCTGCTCGACGCGATGCTGGCGCATCCGATTCTCATCAATCGTCCAATCGTTGAGACGTCGAAGGGCACGAAGCTTTGCCGCCCGTCGGATGTCGTGCTCGATCTACTAGAACATCCCGTCGCAACCTTCACCAAAGAAGACGGCGAGATTGTTCAGCGCGCCTAGCGGCCGAAAAGGCTGAAACCAGGCGTGCCACTGTTCGTGTTGCCGCTGCGTTTTCCGCGCAGGCGCTCCAAAACACCGGACGACGCAAAGCCATCCGCAGGCGAGCCGATGCTGGCCTGATAGCTGCGCAGAGCCTTTCGCGTGTCGTTGCCGAGATTGCCGTCCGGCTCGCCTTTATAAAATCCGCGCTGCGCCAGCAGTTGCTGCAACTCGAACCGCTCGTCGCGCGACAGCACGCGCTCGTCGCGCGGCCATTGCTGAATCAATGGCGCGCCGCCGCGCAGCCGATCCGCAAAATGTCCGATCGCCAGCGCATAAGCCTCGGACGGATTGTAACGCATGATGGAACGGAAATTTCCCAACATCAAAAAGCCCGGACCTGCGGCACCGCCCGGTGCCAGCAGATACGCTTTGTCGCCCGTGCGCGGAAAAGCTTTGCCGCCGGCGCGTTTGATGCCGAACTGTTCCCACTGCGCGACGGTGTAGGATTTCGCGCGGTCGGCCTGCAGATAGTCGAAACCTTGCGGCACTTCGACTTCGTAGCCCCAGGTCTGACCCTGCTGCCAGCCGTCTTTCTTGAATTTCATCGCGGTGGACGCAATGATGTCCGGCGTCGAGTCGACGACGTTGCGCTTGCCGTCGTGATCGTAGTCCACGGCGAAGCGTTTGAACGCAGTCGGCATGAATTGCGTAGCACCAAACGCACCGGCCCAAGAGCCACGCATCTGCTGCGGCGTCAGATCGCCACGATGCAGAATCTCAAGCGCCGCCAGAAATTCATCCTTGAAGTAGCCGGTACGCCGCCCGATGCAGGCGAGCGTCGCGGTGGAATTCAAAACGCTGCGGTCGCCGCCCTGCGTCGAGTAATTCGACTCGATGCCCCAGATCGCCGCGATGATAAAACGATCGACGCCGTATTCCTTTTCAACTGCTGCAAACGTCGCAGCGTTTTGCGCAAGAATTTCGCGAC
>JBBRGE010000064.1:0-8624 GCA_038241045.1 Hyphomicrobiales bacterium
TACTTTGCCTGGAATACGCGACGCATGATTACCGAGCAGATCGCCGAGACCGTCAATTCCGAACTGGTCGAGCTGACATCGCAATTCCAGAGTGGCGGCATTCGCGGCCTCGCGTCGGCCATCGAGGCCCGCACGCTGCGACCCGGCGCCAATCTTTATCTTGTGACCACACCGCAGGGGCAGGGCGTCGCTGGCAACGTTGCCTCGCTGGCACCTGGCGTGATGGATACGCCCGGCTGGGCCGAAACATTTTACCAGCGCCTTCAGGAAGCCGACAACGCGAAGCAGCATTTTGCGCTGGTGCGCGTGTCGCAACTCTCCGGCGGATTTCGGCTGCTAATAGGGCGTGACCTTGAAGAACGCCGTCGGCTGATTGGCATTGTGGCGCGCGCGGCGAACTGGTCGATTCTTGTTGTGATCGTTTTGGGTTTGGCGGGCGGCGTGTTCGTTGCGCGACGCGTGTTGCGCCGGATCGATGCGATGACCGGAACGACGCAACGCATTATGGCGGGCGATCTGTCCGAGCGTGTGCCGGTGGGACGCAGCGGCGACGAGATCGATCGCCTCGCGGAAAATCTCAACGCCATGCTGGAACGCATCGAAGCGCTAATGGTCGGCTTGAAGGAAGTCTCCGATAACATCGCCCACGATCTCAAGACGCCGCTGACGAGATTGCGCAACCGCGCCGAGGAGGCGCTCGCAAAGGCGAGCAATGAAGCTGAGTATCGCTCGGCGCTGGAACGCACCATCGAGGAATCCGACGGTCTTATTCGCACCTTCAACGCGCTGCTGATGATCGCGCGCGCCGAGTCAGGACAGGCCCGCGACAATATGACCGACTTCGATGCAGCCGAGATCGCGAGCGGCATTCAGGAACTTTACGAACCGCTGGCCGAAGATAAAGGTCTTACGCTTGCGGTGAATGCAGAAGCCGCAACTATGCGTGGCAACCGCGAACTCATCAATCAGGCACTGGCCAATCTGGTCGAGAACGCCATCAAGTATGGCAAGCCGCTGAAACCCGTTGACGGCACCGTGCAAAAACCCGCTGACATTCTCATCGAAGCGCATCGCGACGGCGACAATATCGCGTTCAGCGTCACCGACCACGGCCCGGGAATTCCTGAAGCCGACCGCGCGCGCGCGGTCGAGCGGTTTGTGCGCCTGGAGGCGAGCCGCACCCAGCCGGGATCAGGACTTGGTTTGAGTCTGGCATCGGCGGTCGCGACGTTGCATGGTGGCGATCTGCGACTCGCCGATAGCCAGCCGGGGCTGCGCGTGACGCTGGTCATTCCCAACCGGGGCGTGGAACAAAAGGCTGCATGATTTCACCCGCGACGGGAAACGCGGATCGTCCTTCTCTCGCTGCGCGATTCGTCACCGGGCCGCAATTATTTGCGCCCGACGAGGCATCGCGGCGGCGCGATGACATGCTTGACGAGATCGCGCCGAATGAGGCGAATGCGCTGCGTGCCATCGGCGAAAAATTCCCACAGGCGCAAATCATCCTGCTGGGCATTTCAGAATCCTCACCCTATCTTTTCGATCTCATTCGAACGAATCCGGCGCGCGCCGTCGCGCTGCTGCAATGCGATCCAGATCAACGTCTGTCGGAACTGATCGTAACGACCAGCGCTGACGTTGCCACTGCGGCGAGCGAAGCCGACGCGATGATTGTGTTGCGTCGCATGAAGGCTGAGGCGGCGCTTCTGATTGCGCTTTGCGACATCGGCGGCGTGTGGCCGGTGATGCGCGTAACGCATGCGTTGACCGAAATCGCGAACGCAGCCGTGCAATCCGCGCTCCGGTTTCTTCTGGCGCAGGAAGTCCAGCGCGGAAAATTGCTGCCGCCAAACTCGAAGCGCCCGGAAGACGGCAGCGGGCTTGTGGTGCTGGCGATGGGTAAGATGGGTGCCTTCGAGCTGAATTACTCCAGCGATATCGACCTTATTATTTTCTACGACCTCGACGCGCCGACGCTGGCCAAAGGACTGGAGCCGTCGCCCTTCTTCACCAAGATCGCGCAGGGTCTGTCGCGCATGCTGCAACAGCGCACCGGCGAGGGCTATGTGTTCCGCGTTGATTTGCGGCTGCGGCCCGATCCGGCCTCGACGCCGCTGGCGATTTCGACCGCTGCGGCGCTCGATTATTACGAACGCGACGGCCGCACATGGGAACGCGCGGCGATGATTAAGGCGCGGCCTTGCGCCGGCGACCTCGTGGCGGGTGAAACCCTGCTTGGAGAAATCTCGCCGTTCGTGTGGCGCAAACATCTGGATTTCGCAGCGCTGACAGACGTGCACGACATGAAGCGCCAGATGCAGACCTATCGGGGTCAGACCGGAATTTCGGTCGAAGGTCATAACGTCAAAGTCGGGCGCGGCGGCATTCGCGAAATCGAATTTTTTGCGCAGACCCAGCAGTTGATTGCAGGCGGCCGGCATCTGGAATTGCGCGTGCGCCCGACGATGGAGGCGCTGAATATTCTCGCTGCGAGCAACTGGATCACGGTCGAGGCTCGCGACGAACTAACAGCGGCGTATGAATTCCTGCGTCGTGTCGAGCATCGTCTGCAAATGGTCGCAGACGAACAGACGCAGGCGCTGCCGGGCGATTCTGAGTCGATGAAAAAGTTCGCGCGGTTTTTCGGTTACGCCGATCGTGAAGCGTTTGCCGCCGATTTTGTCGGTCACCTACGCCGCGTGCAGGCACATTACGAAAAGCTGTTCGAAGGCGATCCCACTGGCACTGAGAAACTTCCCGACGTCGATTACAACGCCGGCCCCGAGGACAAGACGCTTGCGGCGCACCTCATGGCGCTCGGCTTCAAGAAGCCGAAGATGGTGGCGCAGGCGCTGCAGCGTTGGATCGGCGCCGAATATCGCGTATTCAAAGTGGACCCGACGCGGCAGGCGTTCGTCGAATTCCTGCCCGATCTCATTCGCGGATTGTCACGCGCCGAACAGCCCGACAATGCGGTGGTGGCGTTCGACGAATTCCTGCAGAAATTGCAGCGCGGGGCGCGCCTGATATCGCTGCTCGGCCAGAACAAAGATATGGTCGCGCTCGTGGCCCTTGTGCTCGGTGCTGCACCTCGTCTGGCCGACATGCTGGCGCGCCGGCCGCAGATCATGGACGGGTTGATCGATCCGCGTTTTTTCGGCGCGATGCCTGATCAGAGCGAATTATCTGCGCGGCTTGCGGCAACGTTGGAAGACGCTAATTCCTACGAGGAATTTCTCGACCGGCTGCGTTTGTTTGGACAGGAAAGCCTGTTTCTCATCGGTACGCGTATTCTGTCAGGCACGGTGTCGGCGCAGCATGCGGGCGCGGCTTTCGCCGACGTTGCCGAGGGCATCGCGCATACGGTGCACGGTCTCGTCGGCGATCAGTTCGCGGCCCAACACGGCCGCATTAGAGGACAGGAAACCGCGATCATCGCGATGGGCAAGCTCGGTAGCCGCGAGATGACTGCGTCGTCCGACCTCGATCTGTTGCTGATCTACGATTTCGATAGCGATGCGCCGGATTCCGATGGCGAGCGCACATTGCATGGTCCGCAATATTTTGCGCGGTTGACGCAACGCCTCATCAGCGCGTTCACGACGCGCACCAACTACGGCGTACTCTATGAAGTGGACATGCGGCTGCGGCCCTCCGGCCGCGCGGGGCCGTTGGCGTCGCGGCTTGAGGCGTTTGCGTCCTATCAGGACACCGAAGCCTGGACCTGGGAGCATATGGCGCTGACGCGGGCGCGGGTGATTTCCGCGACGCCCGCGTTCCGCACCAGGATCGAGAAAGTCATACGCAACGTGCTGATGCGTCCGCGTGAGATGGCAATCACCGCCAATGACGTGTCGGAAATGCGCCGCGCCATCGCCGAGGAAAAGGGCGAGGACGATATTTGGGATCTGAAAACCGCCGCCGGCGGCATGATCGATATCGAATTCGTCGCGCAATATCTGCAACTCGTTCACGCATCGACGAAACCGGACATTCTCAACGCCAACACGGTGCAAGTGCTGGACAATGCCGCGAGGTTAAACGTGCTGGCACAATCCGATGCGGATGTGTTGCGTGCGGCCGCGCGGCTCTATCATGATCTGACGCAAATCATACGGCTCTGCGTCAGCGGCAAGTTCAAGCCTGAAACAGCCGGGGAAGACCTTTTGCGCGTGCTGACGCGGGCCGGCGACGCGCCGGACTTTTCGTCTCTGGAAGCGCGGGTGCGAGAGACGCAGACTGACGTTCGCGAGGTTTTTTTGCGGTTGATTGATCGGGCAGGTTGAGAACTTCGGATTGCGCCGGAATGCCAAGTCCATTACCGGGCAACGGCAGCGTCACGCAAACAACGGTGCCGGCACCGAGTCTCGATCGCAGCTTCATCGAGCCGCCGTGCAGATTGGCGAGGGATTTGGCTATCGCAAGTCCCAGTCCCGACCCGTGATAGGATTTTGTGAGCTGGCTCTCGACCTGCTCGAAGGGCCGCCCAAGCCGCGCCAATGATTGCGGCGCGATGCCAATGCCGGTATCGGCGATGGTGAGCACCACCGATCCACCCCTGATGCGGCTGCGCACTGTGACCTTGCCGCCATCCGGTGTGAACTTCACAGCGTTGGACAATAGATTCACCGCGATCTGCTTCATCGCGCGGCGGTCGGCCACGAGCGGAATTGCGTCGTCGATGTCGGCCTGCATTGTGAGTTTTTTGTTCTCAGCGCGGCCGGAGACGACGCGCAGCGATTCCGATAACGTTTCGGCAAGATCGAGCGGCTCAAGATCGAGCTTCATGCGGCCGGCTTCGATCTTGGACATGTCGAGAATGTCGTTGATGACATCAAGCAGATAATTTCCGCTGGTCAGAATGTCGTGGCAATATTCGGTGTATTTCTCCGAGCCCAGCGCGCCGAACATGCCGCTGCCCATGACCTCCGAAAACCCGATGATGGCGTTGAGTGGGGTGCGCAGTTCGTGGCTCATATTGGCCAGGAATTTCGACTTGGTCTGATTGGCCTCTTCGGCGCGATTTTTTTCATCGGCATATTTTTGCGCCAGTTCGGCAAGCAGCTGCGCCTGCCGTTCGAGTTCGCATTGCGAGCGCTTGAGGTCGATGACGTTTGCGGTCAGGCGCATGTCGTTATCGACGAGTTTTTGCTCATGCAGTTTGATTTGCGTGATGTCGGTGCCGACCGAGACGTAACCGCCGTCCTTGGTGCGGCGTTCGCTGATATGCAGCCAGTTTCCATCGTCGAGTTGCGCCTCGAAGGTGCGCGCTCCCAGAGCAGGCGACGTCGGCAGCCGGGTGCGGATTTCCGGCATGCTGCCGACTTCGATCACGGTCTTGTAGGACGTGCCTTGTTTCACGGCGGAGTCCGGAAGCTTGTGCAGGCGCTTGAAATGCGAATTGCAAAGCACAAGGCGGTTTTCCGCATCCCACAGCACGAAGGCTTCCGGGATGGTCTCGATGGCGTCGCGCAATCGCAAATCGGCCTCGACTGTTTTCTCGGCGAGACTTTTTTGTTCGGTGATGTCGATGGCGATGCCGATCAGATGCGGACCGGTGTCGGCAGCACCCTGACTGAGTTCACAGCGAACGCGCAGCCAGACCCAATGCCCGTCGCAATGCCGCATCCGGAAGGTCTGGTCGATGTGATCGATCTTACCAGCCACCAGCCGGTCGGCGATCTGAAACAGATCGATGTCGTCCGACATCACCAGCGCATTCACTTCCCCGAAGATCAGCAGGTCGCTGCGGCTCTCAAGCCCCAATATCGTGAACATCGATTGCGACCAGAAGATTCGCCCGCGCGACAAATCCCAATCCCACAATCCGCAACGGCCGCGGTTGAGCGCCGTGTCGATACGCGCGCGCACGGCGTCGTTGATTGCGTCGCCCTCGCGGGCACGCGTCGATTGCCAGTGAAATGCAAATCCAAGAATAAGCACGACGAAGCCGGTGGTCGCCGACAGCGTAATCTGAAGCGCTGCATCCGATCGCCACGGCGATTCGATCTGCTCCTGCACGATGATGACCTGACCGGGGAGCGATTTGACGATGCGTTGTGCTGCGAGCCCGCGCCCGTTCGACGGCAAATTCACTTCGACGACAGCGCCTTGCGTGCCTTGCGCGGTCAGCAATTGCGTGGCGCTGAGAACGTCGAGAATATTTCCGGCATCATCAACCGGCACGTCGATCGGAATCCGCGCGACGATGCGCTGATCGGGGCCAGTTACAATCACATGACGTCCGGCGGCGATCCCCCATGACGGCATCAGGCTTGGCAGCAGGCTTTGCAGCCGCTCGGCTGCTGTCATGCGGTCCGGCCGGACGGAGCCGGCGCGGTCGAGACGTTCCGCCATCACATCCGCCAGCGCGGAAATATCGCGCTTCATCGATGCGCGCTTCTGCCGGCTTTGATCGAGCACCTGAACGAACGCGCCGATGCAGATGGTGATGAGAAAGGCGATGATGAGAGTAGGGACAGCGCGCCGCAGCGTGGGTTCTGCAATCAGCAACCGCCGGTAAGCCGGCTTTGCGATCGACTGTGCCAACCCCTTGATCGAATCGGATTGGACACACGTGGTTGCTGCGTGCGAACGCGCCATTCTTCCCGCCCCGCGGATTTTCTTAGTCGCCACCCGTCCGAAGAGCTTTCCCCACCCCTCCGAATCAATTGCGATTTGAATCCAGATTTTTGGTGCTGTCGAGAGTCAACGATTCGTTAATGCAAAATAAATCTTGTCCAATGGAGAATCGTGAGTCCGAAACGAGAACGCGCTTGGAGTCGGTGTGAATCGCACCCACCAAATCTAGCGCCACGCTAGCGTTCAGGCTCGGCGTGGCTGATGACGCGCTTCACGGACGGAAACGCGCGGCGCAGTCCGCGTTCGATTTCATCGACCTTGTCGTGAACATCGATCACGCTCATCACCGGCGTCGCACGGCAATGGAAGTTAACGATTTCACCGGCGTCGGTGTTGCGCACGCGCACATTATGAACGTCGCTGATCGCGCCGCTTGCGGCGGCGAGCTTTGTTAGCATTTGGTGGACAGATTCGACGCGAGTTGAATCCGCGTCTTCACCGAGAGGCAATTCCGGCTCCAGCGGTTCGATATGCGCATCCACTTCGACATCCGCTCCGAACTCATCGCGGATCGCGTGTTCAAGTCCATGAGCGATATCATGCGCCTTGTTGAGCGGCATCTCGCCATCGATTTCCAGATCGATGCTCACGGTGAGCCTGCCGCCGAGGTCGTGCACGGTGACATGGTGAATGGCCAGACCTGAATTGCGCGCGATCACCATGATGCGCTCGCGCACGCTCTCATTGTTGCGTGCGACCGGGACGGCAGTGAATGTCAGATCGGCATCGTCGAGCGCGTCGCTGACCGCGGCCTGCGCCTTCTGCTTGATGGCGTCGATGCGGTCGATGGGGTAAGTGCGGGGCACCTGCACGGTGGCATCGACGAAATGCCGCGCGCCGACCATGCGCACGCGCAGGCGCTCGACATCGACCACGCCCGGAATGGCGCGGATCGCGCGTTCGGCTTTTTCCGAAGCACCTTCCGGTGCCTGATCGAGTAGTGTCTCGATGGTTCGGCGTCCGAGCTTGAGGCCGAGCAGGGCGATTAATACCGCAACCGCGATTGCGGCGCCCGAATCGCCCCACTTAAATCCGTAGGCAGATAGAGCAAGACCGATGATCACCGCGAACGAGCCCAACACGTCAGACGCAAAATGCAACGCGTCGGCTTCCAGCGCCTGGCTCTTGGTCTTCATTGCGGTTCGATGAAGAGCGCGCGCGCGCCAGTAGTTCACTCCTATATCTACGACCAGAACGACGAATGGCAGCGCAGACAGCGTGGGTGGCGCAACACCTTCGCGCAGCCGTGAATAGGCTTCCACCACGATGCCGCCGGCCAGAATATAAAGCAGCGCGATGACGCCGAGTGCCGACAGGCTCTCCAGCTTGCCGTGGCCGTAATGATGTTCGGCATCAGCAGGCTTGTCGGAAATCCGCACCACGATCCATGTGATAACGGTCGCGATCAGATCGACCGACGAATGCAGCGCCTCCGAGATCAGCGCGATGCTGCCGATGGCGACGCCCACGGCAAATTTCACCACGGCCATGCTGGCACTGGCGGCAATCGAAATAGCAGCAACGCGTTGCTTGATGGCGCTCATGGGAATCCCGTGGATGCGCGGGTCTTGTCACGTTCGCGCATAAAGCGTCAATGCGTGAATTTGCACACCGAAATGCGTCTCATTCGCAGCAGGCGCGCGCGATTAAAATTTCAGAACAATCTTGCCGAAGTGTTTGTTGGCGGACATGTATTCGACCGCCTGCGTAATATCGCCGAACGGGAACACGCGGTCGATCGGCAATTTGAGTTTGCCGGATTCCACTGCTGGCCAGATGTCCTGCTTTACGCCTTTAAAGATATCGCGGATTTCTTCGATCGAGCGCGTGCGGAACGTCACGCCGATATAACTGATGCGGCGCGCGGCATGCAGATCGAAATCGAAATCGCCATGCGTGCCGCCGAGGCGTCCGACATTGACGATGCGGCCAAGGATTTTCGTCGCCGCCAGATTTTGATTGGCGAGCTTGCCCGATAC
>JBBRGE010000065.1:0-8579 GCA_038241045.1 Hyphomicrobiales bacterium
TCACCGCGGGACAATGGAACAGGCCCGGCTGGAGCGACCCCGGCGATGTCACCGAAATCACCAGCAGATTCTCGCCGCCGCATTGGCCGATTGCGCCTCGCATGCTGATCGGTGCGGTCGAAGGCTGGCGCAAATGGGCTCTGTTCGCGGTGAAAGACGGCGGCGTCTGGGGCAAAGGCACCGTCGCGCTTCTGGGCGATGCATCGCATGCGATGTTGCCATTCGTGGCGCAGGGTGCCGGCATGGCGATCGAGGATGCGGCTGTTGTCGCCAAATGCCTGGCGGAAGGCAAAGACAACGTCACTGCGGCGTTTGCACGTTATGCCAAGCTGCGCGGCTCGCGGCTGGCGCGCGTCCAGCGCACCGCGCGCACGACCGGAGATATCTATCATTTGCGCGGACCGGCGGCATTTGCCCGCGATCAATTCATCCGGCTCGCCGGCGGATCCAATTTGCTGGCGCGGCAAAACTGGATTTACAATTGGCGCGCCGACTGACGCCGCGACCAATACAGCGCAATCGGCCCGGCCAGTACGCCCGCAGCCATGAGATAGAATGCAGCCGACCATGCGGATGCAGTCTGCGGACCGCCCGCCGCATCGAGTGCCACACCGACGCCCCACGATCCCAACGCCGCCGCCGCGAATCCGACGGTGGAATGCAGCGCCATCGTCGCTCCGCGATATCTTGGAGTCGATGCCATCGTCATGCCGGACGTCAGCGCACCGGAATCGGCAGTCACTGTCACAGCGTAAATCACGATCAGCGCCAGCAGCACCAAAGGCGACGCCGCCGGAAATTCGTTGGTCGTCGCGCCGATGGTTGCCGCAACCACAGCGGACGCGATCATGATCGCGGCGATCGCGCGATGTCGCCCGATCTTGAGTGCGAGTTCATTGCCGAGCAAACTCGCCGGCATCGCCAGCACCGTGTAGAGAACACTGACCGCAATCGGCGAAAGCAGAGCCGATCCGGAATGTCTCATCGCAACGAAGGTCCAGAACGCAACGATCCAGGTCCGCATGCCGTAAAGCTCGAAACAATGCGCGCCATAGCTGAGCACAAAGCCCATCGCAGGCCGGTTGGCGATCACCGGTGAAAAATCCAGCAGACGGCCTTTGACGGGTTTCGGCTTCACAGGTTTCAGCAAGACGCAGACGGCGATCATTGCCAGGGGGCCGAGCGATGTCGCAAGAAATGCGTTGCGCCAGCCCCATCGCTCGGCAACAAGCTGCGAGACGAGGAACGAGAATCCCACGCCCAACGAAAAGAAGGACGTATAGAGCGTAATGGCTCGCGATGAATCGCCGGGTGCAAGGCGATCCGTCAATGCCTTGAGGCCCGGCATGTATGCACCACCAAAGCCGACGCCGGCGAGAGCCCAGATCGCAGCCCCCGACCAAAGCCCTTGCGCAGAAATCCCGAACAGCATGGTGGCGAACGCGCTCAGCACTGAGCCGCAAATCAGAATATTTCGCGCGTCGATCCGGTCCGTCAGCGTCGCCAATACCGGCACGGAGAGCATATACCCGGCCGCGAACGAGCCTGCGAGCAACCCCGCTTCCGACCCGCTCAATTGCCATTCGGGAATCAGAAATTGCGCGAGCACCGACGGCACGGCAACATGCGGAAACAAACTTCCGAGTTGGCCCAGCGCCATTGCCCAGATCACCCGCCGTCCCTCAAGCGCCGCGATGTGCCTTACTCCCTGGATCGCAATGCATTGCCTATTTGGATTTTCGTTTTTTCTTCGCAGGCTGCACAGGTGCGGCGACAATCGGCGGCGGCTCGGCCGCGCAATTGTTCATCGTCAGCTTCTGATCGATCAGATCACGCTGCGCGCGCGCCGCCGAATAATCGGACTGATAGGCCAGTCCCGACACCAATCCGCCGGCAACGCCGGTCTCGGCCTTTGCCATCAGCCCTTCGAGTTGAGCCACCCGCGTACTCACAACGATGCGCTCGTTTGCCAGTTGCTTGCAGTCGTAAAGATCGTATTTCGAGGGATCGACGAACACGCTCGAGGTCACGCCGCCGGTCGCGCAGCCGCCGAGGACGGCGACAAAAACACTCAACGTCGCCAGTCTCGGCATCCTGCGCGCCTTTCGTTCAACGTGTCGGCTGCGCTTTGTCATTAAAAGGCGTTCCACGATGTAAAAAGTTTTGGTGCGGGCGCCGGGAATCGAACCCGGACGGGATTGCTCCCGAGGGATTTTAAGTCCCTTGCGTCTACCAGTTCCGCCACGTCCGCGCGCGGGCGTTGTAGCATCGCGCCTGTCGTGACTGAAAGCCGGTTAGCCTCGAATATCGCCCCGTCGCGTTAACGAGCCGGAAACACAGGTGCTTTGGAACGCTCAAAACAGCTTCATTGACGGCAAAAACATAAGCAGCGCGCGACCGAAACGCCGAATCATCGCGGGAATGCGCGCAATCGCCGCGCCGGCAAGGCAAACATTTGGACTGGATATTGGCGGGTCGTTCGAACACGATCCCGCGCATTATTTTCGTCCATCAAGGCTTTTCATTGAATGCGTTGCCTCGTTGTCGCCGACCTTCATTATTCCCTGCCGCAATTCGACTGGCTCGTGAGCGCGGCACCGCATTTCGATCTCGTGGTGATCGCAGGCGATGCGCTCGACATTGGCTCGATCGTCGATTTCCGCGCGCAGATCGTCGTGGTGCGAAAATATCTCGAACTGCTCGCCGCAAAAACGCGCATCATTCTGTGTTCTGGCAATCACGATCTCGATGAACGCGATGAGGGGGGAGAGAAAATTTCGAAATGGATCGGCGCGCTCGGCGATCTTCATATCGCGCACGATGGCGAGAGTCTGACGATTGGCGATATCGTCTTTACGATTTGCCCGTGGTGGGATGGACCGCGCGTCAAAGACAATATCGGCAAACAACTCGAAGATGCCGCGCACGCTCCGCACAAGAGCCGCTGGATCTGGGTGCACCACGCGCCGGCTCTGAATTCGCCGACGAGCTGGGGCGGCAAGCGCTCGTTCGGCGACGCGGAACTCGTCCAATTGATCGCCAGCTACCAGCCCGATATGGTTCTGTCAGGCCACGTTCACCAATCGCCGTTCATCGCGGATGGGTCGTGGTTCGACCGCATCGGCAAGACGTGGCTGTTCAATGTCGGCCAGCAGGCGGGGCGTCCGCCGACGCACATCATGCTCGATCTCGATCACAACAAGGCTTACTGGTTTTCGGCTTATGGCGAACAGTCGATCGATCTCGATCGACCTTTACAGCGTCCCGCGCAAGACATCACGTCCGTTCCCGATTGGCTTATAGCCGTGAGTCGGGCAACCGCTCCGGTTGCCGATCCGAGCCCGGAGTTGGTGCCGATCCCGTCAGGTTGACGAGACTTTCCAAAACGCTCCCGATCATCGACAGATGATTGCCGTGACCGGCATATTGACGCTTGATGTCGGCGAGATAGGTCGTCGCCGCATTTAAACGTTGCGCAAGAAGCTGCGCCACGAGAAGCGCGATTGCGGGTTGCGACTTGAGAAACAACGCGGCGTCGTCGAACTGATAAACCTTCGACGCAATCGCCGCGCGCACCGTTGCGGTGTGGGGTTGACCGAGCAGCACCGACATTTCGCCGAGGATCGCACCGGGCTCCGACACCGTCGCAACGACAGTACCGCCCTTCAGCACTTCGAGCTTGCCGTCGATCAGTACGTAAAGCCGCCCCGTGGTTTCGCCTTCCGTGAGAACAAGCGCATCGGGTGCGACATTCGTTTCCACGCCGCCGACACAATGCTCCAGAACCGCGCGCATATCAGCATCCTCACAATCGATTCGAGGCTAGGCTTGAGCCATCTCTGCGTCCATCCCATAATCGCGATTGCTTGCGTAAATTGACAGCAAGTCACGCCGGGATTGCCAGCAATCCGGCGCATAAAAAATCCGGAGGACGCTATGGCTTACGAACAGATCAAATACGAGATCGCCGACAACATTCTCACCATCACGCTGAACCGTCCGGACAAGATGAATGCCTTTACGGGCATCATGCAGAAGGAACTGATCGACGCGTTCGACAAAGCGGACGCCGACGATAATGTCCGCGCCATTATCGTCACCGGCGCCGGAAAGGCATTTTGCGCAGGCGCGGATCTGTCCGAAGGCGGCGCGACCTTCGACCGCGCGGCACGGCCCGACCGAAAGACAGCACCACTACGCCCCAACGGCGAAGTAGAATGGAGCGACGACGCGGTGCGCGACGGCGGCGGGCGCGTGACGTTGCGGATGTATAAATGTCTCAAGCCGATCATCGGCGCGATCAACGGCGCTGCGGTCGGCATCGGCGTCACCATGCAGCTGGCGATGGATGTTCGCATCGCCTCAGAAAACGCAAGATTCGGATTCGTGTTCGCGCGGCGCGGCATCGTACCCGAAGCCGCCTCAAGCTGGTTTCTGCCGCGCATCGTCGGCATCTCGCAGGCGCTTGAATGGTGTTATTCCGGACGCGTGTTCGACGCCAAGGAAGCGCTCGCCGGACGCCTCGTCAGCAAAGTGTTGCCGGCGGATGAATTGATTCCGGCGGCACTCGCGCTGGCACGCGAGATCGCGGAAAATGCCGCGCCGGTCTCGGTCGCGCTGATACGCCAGATGATGTGGCGCTTGTCGGCGATGGACGATCCGATGGAGGCGCACAAGATCGACAGCCGCGGCATCTTTTCGCGTGGTGCGTCAGCCGATGTGAAGGAAGGCGTGATGGCATTTTTGGAAAAGCGTCCAGCGAAATTCACGCAGACCGTGTCGAACGACATGCCGTCTTATTACCCGTGGTGGGACGAGCGGCCTTACGAGTAATCAGCGCATCAAGAGCGCGACGCGCCCGATGGCCTTGCGATCCATCATCAACCGCATCGCTTTCACGTAGTGCACAAGCGGAAGCCGATGTGAAATGTGCGGCACAATCCGCCCCTCCTCTACAAGCCGAAACAATTCCGTCTGACGCGAAACGCCAAGCGCGGGATTCTGCCGCACCGCCTCGCCCGCGCGCACGCCCAGCACACTAGCACCTTTGATGAGCACCAAATTGGTCGCGGCCTTCCCCACGCCGCCGGTGAAGCCTACGACAAGGAGTCGCGCATCCCACGCGATACATCGAAGGCTCTGTTCAAAAATCTCGCCGCCGACCGGATCGAACACGATGTCCACCCCACGTCCATCGGTGATGCGTTTGACGGCATTGCGAAACGGCTCGCGTGAATACAGCACGCCATGATCCGCGCCTTTTTGTTTCGCGACTTCGAGCTTCTCCTCGCTCGACGCACAGGCGATCACGGTCGCGCCGAACACCTTGCCGAGTTCAACCGCCGCAAGCCCGACGACGCCGCCCGCACCATGCACCAGCAATGTCTCGCCCGGCTTGATCTGCGCACGGTCCACCAGCGCGTGATACGCCGTGCCGTGGGCCGCCAAAAACGTCGCGCCCTGCGCGAAGTCGAAACCTTTCGGCAGCGGCACGAGCTGATCCGGTGCCACGACGATCTCATCCGCGAAACATCCGAAGCGGGCCTTGACGATGACCCGGTCGCCGACTTCCAGTTGATCGACGCCCCATAGCTCGACGACCTCACCCGCCGCCTCCATGCCGGGCGTAAACGGCAGCGGCGGCTTCAACTGATAGTCGCCTGCGCATATGAGAATGTCGGGGAAATTGAGTCCGGCGGCGAAAATCGCGACACGTATTTGCCCGGCCGCCAGCGCCACGCGCTCGATCTTTTCAAGCTGCAACAATTCCGGCGCGCCGAGCGCGCGGCAAACGACAGCGCGCGGCATCTCGGTCACTATTCAAGTCCATGCTGACTTGTTGCGCAGGATCGCATCCTTAACCAGCGGCAGACGGTCATTGCCGAAATACATATCGGTCTTGTTTAGATAGATCGTCGGCGAACCGAACGCGCCGCGCGCAATCGCCTCATCGGTGTTGGCTTTCAGTTTGTCTTTGACGGCCTGTTCGCCAATGCCAGCCGCAAATTTCGTGGGATCGATTTTTACCGCTTCGCAGATTTTCGCCAGCACGTCGTCCTTGGAAATATCCTGATCGTCGCCCCAATACGCCTCGAACATGGCTTTTGCGAAAGCAACGAATTTGTCGGAATAATTGTCCTGCACCCAGATGCAGCCGCGCATCGACTTCACGGCGTTCACCGGGAAAACTGTCGGCGGCATCCTGATTTTGATACCAGCCAACCGCGCCCAATCCTGCATGTCCTTCGCTGTGTAGGCCTGCTTGGCGGGAACGGGATTGGCGCGCGTCTCATACATGGTCTTGTTGACGGTGTTGAAAATGCCGCCAACTAAAATGGGACGCCACGAAATATCCTGGCCGGTTTCCTTCGCCAGAGGCTGAACGTTGTGAAACGCCAAATATGTCCACGGGCTGGAGCAGTCGAAAAAGAATTCGATCATGGCATGTCCTCACTGCGATGCTTGCGCGGTCTTGCCGAACATGTTGGCGCGCGATTGTTCATCGAACGGCGTTTTGTCGAATTTACCGACGGCCAAACCCGCCTGAACCTTCGGCCGCGCGCGGACTTCGGCGTACCAGCGCTTGATGTGCGGATAATCGTGGAGCGTGAAGCCTTGCGCTTTATGAGTCATCGTCCACGGAAAGCACGCAATGTCGGCGATCGAATACTCGCCCGCAACATACGCGCCTGTCTTGCCGAGTTGCGTGTCGAGCACTTTATAAAGCCGCGCCGTCTCGTCGCGGTAGCGCTGGATCGCGTACGGAATTTTCTCCTGCGCATAAAGCGCGAAGTGGCCGTGCTGGCCGAGCATCGGACCCAGGCCACCCATCTGCCACATCAGCCACTGGATGACGTTGAAGCGCGCGCGCAAATCGGTCGGCAAGAAGCGTCCACTTTTCTCGGCGAGATAAATCAGGATCGCTCCGGTCTCGAACATCGCAATAGATTCGCCGCCATCGGTAGGCGCATGATCGACGATAGCCGGGATACGATTGTTCGGACTTAACGCGAGGAACTCGGGCTTGAACTGGTCGCCCTCGCGGATGTTCACCGGAATGACGTTATAGGGCATGTCCAACTCTTCCAGCATGATCGAGATTTTCCAGCCGTTCGGCGTCGGCGCGTAGTGAAGGTCGATCATGGCGTCTCTTTTCGTCGCTGGTGAAAGCGTGAACGGCAATAGATTTACGTCGTCATGCCCGTGCTTGTCACGGGCATCCACGTCTTCCTTCTTAATTCATTTCAGCATAAGACGTGGATGGCCGGAACAAGTTCGGCCATGACATCTAATTGATGCGGCGCGAAACAACGCCCGCCATAACATCCTAGGAAACGCCGATGCTGTTCCCCACCACGATTGCAGGTTCATTGCCGAAGCCCGAATGGCTCGCCGAGTCCGAAAAACTCTGGGCGCCGTGGAAACTCAAGGGCGAAGAACTCGTTCACGCCAAGCGCGATGCTACGCTGCTGGCGGTGAAGGTGCAGGAAGACGCCGGCATCGACATGGTAACGGAGGGCGAACAGGCGCGGCAGCATTTCGTGCACGGATTTCTGGAGCGCGTCGAAGGCATCGACTTCGCCCACAAGGTGGAGATGGGAATCCGCAAGGATCGCTACAAGGCGATGGTGCCGCAAGTTGTTTCGGAATTGAAACTCAAAGGCCGCGTTCATGCCGACGAGGCAAAAGCTGCGCGCGGTCACACAACGCGTAAATTGAAATTCACCATGCCGGGCCCGATGACCATCATCGACACGCTCTCGGATAACTTCTACGGCGACCGCGTCAAGATGGCGATGGCGTTTGCGGATTTGCTCAACGCCGAAGCGCATGCGCTGCAGGCTGACGGCGTCGACATGATCCAGTTCGACGAACCGGCGTTCAACGTGTTCATGGACGAAGTGAACGACTGGGGCATTGAGGCCCTGACCCGCGCCGCCAAAGGCCTCACCTGCAAGACCGCGGTTCATATTTGTTACGGCTACGGCATCAAGGCGAATAATGACTGGAAGGTCACGCTCGGCAAGGAGTGGCGTCAGTACGAGCAGATTTTTCCCGCGATTGCCAAGTCACCGATCCAGCAGGTCGCCATTGAATGCAAGAACTCGCGCGTGCCGCTCGATCTGCTGGCGCTGCTGAAAGGCAAAGTCGTTCAGGCCGGTGTGATCGACGTCGCCAGCGACACGGTCGAGACGGCGGAAGATGTCGTCAAGACCATCGAGGCCGTGATGAAGTTCGTGCCGAAGGAAAACATCATGGCGACGACCAATTGCGGCATGGCCCCGATGAATCGCGAGATTGCAGAGGCGAAATTGAACGCACTCGGTGCCGGCGCTAAACTGGCAAGAGAAAAATTGGGATGATGGAGCAATGACTCCATCTGAAAAAATCGATCAACTGATCGCGAGCATCGCCGACTGGCGCGGCAAGACGTTTGCCGCCGTTCGCAAAGCCGTTCTCGAAGCCGACAAAGATATCGTCGAAGAATGGAAATGGATGGGCAGTCCGGTGTGGGAGCGCGACGGTATCATCGCGGTCTGCAACGCAAATAAAAAATGGGTAAAGCTGACCTTCGACTA
>JBBRGE010000066.1:0-8569 GCA_038241045.1 Hyphomicrobiales bacterium
GTAGCCTTCGGCTTCCAGCGCGATCGAGACCGAAGTGAGGATGTTGCGGTCGTCATCGACCAAAGCGATTGTGGGCATGAGCCTGCTTTCCAATTCGGATGATGTGATGCAGTGACGGTTCGCACTGGCTGGTTACAGGGATGCCCATCAATTAAGGCAGCGACGTTTCCCAACGAGCAATGCAAGCTGGGCTGAAATGTGACCGAGTTCCGGGTGTGACAATTTTCCCGCTGATATCGGGTATATAGGGTCGGAAATCGCAAAAATAACCCCTTTTCGCCAGCAAAATGCCCATTCTGTGAATCGATGTAGGCGCTGACCATGGACCCGATTGCCAGTTTCAAACCGGCCCATTTGGCCCGCTCATTGTTGCGCCGCAGCCGGCAGGGGGCGCTCGCGACGCTGATGCCGGGATCGGGCGACCCTTATTGTTCGCTTGTGAATGTAGCGTCCGCCCATGACGGATCGCCGGTGTTGCTGATCTCAAAGCTCGCGATTCACACCAAGAACATTCTCGAAGATGCGCGTGTCTCGCTGATGCTGGACGAATGCGCGCCGGGCGACCCTCTGGAAGGCGCGCGCATGATGCTGGCGGGTGTCGCCGAACAGGCGGTTGACGATGCGGACGTGCTGCGGCGGCGATATCTCGCAGCCCATCCCTCCGCCGCGATGTTTGCAGGCTTCGGTGATTTCGGGTTCTTTCGCATCAGACCCAAAGGCGTGCATCTGGTCGCGGGTTTCGGACGGATCGTGGACCTGACACCAGCCGACATCCTGATCGATCTGAGCGGGGCCGATGAGTTGATCGCAGCGGAGCTGGATATCATCGTGCATATGAATGCCGACCACGTCGACACCATGAATTTGTATGCGACCAAATTATTGGGCGCGAAGGCCGGTGAATGGCGCTGCACGGGGTGCGATCCCGACGGCCTGGACATGCAGGACGGAAGCCGCACGCTGCGGCTGGATTTTCCGCAACGGATCGTTGCGTCCGCTGCATTGCGGCAGACTTTGAAAAAGCTGGCCGAACAAGCGCGCGGATTGGCGTAAGGCATCTTGCCGCAGCGCAAAGTCACCTGAATCGGCCCGGTTTCTAGTCGAATAAACCAAATGCCGAAGGATCGGCTTGGCAAGCCCGGCGTTGGACACTATTAAGTCGCCCGGATGACAACCCGGCGTTATGATGCCCGGCACCCGCGAGAGGCCCGCCTCACTCAAGCGCGCCGGACGACAAGCGGTTTAGAAGGAGAGACTTCGTGCAAGAGACGGGCGTGCGCAACGGTGCCTTCGGTGCCGACAAATTCGGTTTCAAAAACCTCAAACAGGTGAACTGGAATCTCGGCACCTCGGCGCTGTACGAGCACGCGCTGAAGAACAACGAAGCCGAGCTGACCGACGGCGGCGCGCTGTGCGCGGAAACCGGCGTCTTCACCGGACGTTCGCCGAAAGACAAATTCACCGTCCGCGACGCTTCCACCGACAAGACGATGTGGTGGGCCAACAACCAGTCGATCACGCCCGAGCAGTTCGAGACCCTGTATCAGGATTTCCTCAAGCACGCCGAAGGCAAAACTCTTTTCGCGCAGGATCTATACGGCGGCGCCGATCCTGAGAACCGCATCAAAGTTCGGGTCTTTACTGAATTGGCCTGGCACTCGCTTTTCATTCGCACCATGCTGATTCGCCCGGAGATCGCAGAGCTTGCGGCCTACATGCCGGAAATGACGATTGTCGATCTCGTCTCGTTCAAGGCCGATCCGAAACGTCACGGCTGCAAATCCGAAAACGTCGTCGGCATCGACTTTGCCCGCAAGATCGTGCTGATCGGCGGTTCGCAATATGCCGGCGAGATGAAGAAATCGGTGTTCACGACGCTCAATTACTACCTGCCCAAGAAGGGCGTGATGTCGATGCACTGTTCCGCCAATGTCGGCCCGAACGGCGACAGCGCGATCTTCTTTGGCCTTTCCGGCACTGGGAAGACCACGCTCTCTGCCGATCCGAATCGCACGCTGATTGGGGACGACGAGACCGGCTGGGGCAAAGACGGCATCTTCAACTTTGAAGGCGGCTGCTACGCCAAGACTATCAAGCTGTCGGAGGAGGCCGAGCCCGAGATTTTCGCCGCATCGACGCGCTACGGCGCGGTGCTGGAAAATGTCGTGCTCGATCCGCACACCCGCGTCCCGGATTTCGACGACGGCTCCAAGACCGAGAACACGCGCTCGGCCTATCCTTTGGACTTCATCCCCAACGCGTCGCGCACCGGCCGCGCGGGTCATCCGAAAAATCTGGTGATGCTCGCCGCCGACGCGTTCGGCGTGATGCCGCCGATCGCGAAGCTGACGCCCGCGCAGGCGATGTATCACTTCATTTCGGGCTACACCGCCAAGGTGGCCGGCACCGAACGCGGCCTCGGCAACGAACCGGTGCCTGAATTCTCCACCTGCTTCGGCTCGCCGTTCCTGCCGCTGCATCCGAGCGAATACGGCACGCTGCTGCGCGACCTGATCGCCAGGCACAATGTCGATTGCTGGCTGGTCAACACCGGCTGGACCGGCGGCAAATATGGCACCGGCCACCGCATGCCCATTAAAGTCACGCGCGCGTTGCTCACCGCCGCGCTGAACGGCTCATTGCGCAACGCCGAATTCCGCACCGACAAGTATTTCGGGTTTGCAGTTCCGACCAAACTCGACGGCGTGCCGTCCGAAATTCTCGATCCGGTGAACACCTGGAAGGACAAGGCAGAGTTCGACAAGACCGCGCGCAAGCTGGTCGGAATGTTCGCGAAGAACTTTGAGACCTATGAGAGCCACGTCGATGCGGATGTGCGCGCCGCAGCGCCTGACCTCAAGCTCGCGGCGGAGTGACCGTCGAGATTTCAAGTTAAAGAAAGGCCGCTCCAACGAGCGGCCTTTTTCGTCACAGCGCTCGAACAAGGACGGTTGCCATGGCTCTCACTCCCGGTGCTTTCACCACTTACGATATCGACCGCTCGGTCGTGACGTTCACGATGATGAATGACGCGACGCCGATTTCCTGCGCCATCAGCACGTCGGCGATGGACGGGCTGGAAAAATCGACCGGCACGAAATCCGATCAGCGCGAGGCGCAATTCATGCGGCTGCGAGAGCCGATCGAGTCTCGCGCGGCGAAGAAGTTCTTGGATTCCGAGCTTGAAGGCAATCCGCCGGGGATCGTTTTGCGCAGCATCGATTTTCGGAGTTGATCGAAGCCTCGCGTATTCTCATTAAATACCGCGCCGCGGTCCTTCGGCGCGCGAGACTGACGGGGCTGGCGCTGCCGGATTTTGCATCGACGTTGGAACCAAATCGACCCTTCGGTTGTTCCGCTATTACCTTGGGGTCTATCTGAATGAAATCGCCGGAATTGGTGCCGTCGCAGGAGGCTGAAAAGCCCTGCGTTCTGGTCGTCGAAGATGAGTTTCTCGTGCGTTATGGGATATCCGACGAGCTTCGCGAGGCGGGCTTCAAGGTTGTCGAGGCCAACAACGCCGATGAAGCCTGGAAATACCTGACGGCCGGCGGGCGCGCCGATTTGATATTTTCCGACGTGCAGATGCCAGGCACCCTGAGCGGGATCGATCTGGCGCACCGCGCGCGAAAAGAATTCCCCGCAATTCCGTTTATTCTGACATCCGGCAATGCCGATCCGAAGACAATCGGCGCCATCGCGCCTTTCATTAACAAGCCGTATCGGACCGGCGAAGTGATTTCGCTCATCAACGAGACTTTGAAAGCGTCACGATGAAAGACGATGCGACGATTAAGCCGGACATGGAATGCATCCTGATCGTCGAGGCCGAGGTGCTGATCCGCCAGCCGCTGGCCGAGTATCTGCGCGAATGCGGCTATAACGTTATCGAGGCGGTGAGCGATGAGGAAGCGCGCAAGTTTCTCAGCGAAGGCGGCATGCACGTGGATGCGGTGTTGTCCGACATCAACATTCCGGGCGGCGGGTTCGCGCTGGGAGCATGGGTGCGCGAACATTTCCCACGCACGCAAATGATCCTCGCCGGCACCGTCGCCAGCGCAGCGGAAAAAGCCGGTGAGTTGTGCGAGGAGGGACCGGCTCTATCCATGCCCTACGAGCATAAATTCGTGCTGGAGCGGATCAGGCGTCTGCTCGCCGCACGGGACCGGGCAAGTTAAATCAGTCCCGCTAAAGGCCGCCAATTAAAAAGAACAAATTAAGAACATCTTAGCAAGCCTCTGATATATCATTGTGATTCGGTGCGCCCACACCACCATATCTTGGGTCTCACATTGGGTTCGAGGACTACATGTCCAATATCGCCTTCGACGCCGCCGCGCTGACGCGGATCGCGGATTTCGCCCGCACGCTGTCGCGGCTGCATGCGGCCTCGCGCGTTCGCAGCGTGGACGACGACCAGATCGACCGCGAGTTCAACGCCGTGTGCATGTCGGTGTGGGGCTACACCACCGACGACATCACCGACGATCTGTTCGCGCCCAACGATCACGAATTTCTCGACACGCTGGATGAGGCGCATGCGCGAATGTTCGCGGCATCGCATGGCTACGACCTCGTCGACGACAACGGCATCCTGACCGACTGGTGGGGCTATTGCTGGATGATTCTGGCGGAGCTGCGCGGCTTGCTGACGCCGGAGGTCAAGGCCAAGTCGCGAATGCGGATGGAAGAGAAATATCTTTCAGCACCTAACGTGATCGGCGTCATCGTCGGGCGATAGCGATCGCTCTCAGTTAACTTCCGCCCGCCTGGCGCGCGGAACAGGCGCCGCTCTGAATTCTCCGGTCGGCAGCGGCGGCAAATTCTCGAGCAGCGGACGCAATGCGTCGTGTTTGGTTTCAGCCGAGACCGGCGGCGCAATCGATGACGTGTATGGCGCATCGTCGGTGATCTCCGCGCTCACCGGTGCGACCTTCATCTCGCCAAGCCGCGAACGCACCTCGGCTGTGAGACCCGGATAATTGGCGATCGGGGTAAATTCCGCAGTCTGTCCGCTGGCGGTTCTGACGCCCGAATAGGCGACAAGACCGTTCGACGTCGCGACGATATCGCCGGGGCGCAATGTTGTGTCGAGCGACAGATCGACCGGGGCCAATCCTGCCGAGTCGCGGCCGTTGCAGGTGCAATCCGCCTTCAGCGCCTTGCGATACGCGAACGCATTGGGGCTATCGACGTAGCGCTCGCCCATAGTGGCGACGGCGTAGTCGATCGAGTTGCCGGAGAAAATTTTCGTCGGGCTGGCCGGACAAAACGACTGGCACATCTGCGCCGCCGTGGCACCGCCGCGCGCGCTGATCGGAAAATAGCGTCCGTCGCAGGTCCGCACGCAATAGGCGGTGAAGCGTCCGTTGCCTGTGGATGCGGGAGCCGTTGAGGGGACGATCGGATAAGCGGAGGGCGCCGATGGGTCGGCATACGAACTCTGTTGCGGCTGGGGCGCTTGAGTCTTCGCCGGCTGGTCGTTACCGAACAGGAAATCGAGCAGGCCCGCCGACGCCATGGTCGGCGCGAACGCAACAGCAAAGCCGAAAACGATGGCAACAACAGGCGACATGCGGCGCCCCACGCGCAAAACACGCAACTCTTTACGCAACCTTAATACCCCACTCACGCAACGCGGACGCGTTCGGACGCACATGCCCGAACGACAAGCACCCTACCGGGGGATGGTAAACGGGGAGTTAGGCACGGCTGTTTGCGCAGCCGCGAACAAAAGCGGTTTTCAGGCGTGAATTAAGCTGCGCGCCTCGCGCAGCTTCACCATCACCTGCAGCGCAAGATTGGCAGGCGTCGGGACGCTAAGTTCGCGGCCCTTAGCAACGATATGGCCGTTGAGAAAATCGATCTCGGTCGGCTTTGCGCGCATCAGATCTTGCGCGGTCGAGGACACCTGATCGGGCATCGTGGCTGCGAGGCCGAGGATCGTTTCCCGCAAATCCGAGGGCGTCGCGATGTTCAGTGCGCGCGCGACGGCGACGCATTCGTCGATCACAATCGTCATCAGGTCGCGCACGCCCTCGATCTTCAGCAGCGGACCATATGGAATCTCGCCGACCGCCGACAATGCGTTGTAAGCGCAATTGGTGAGGAGCTTGGTCCATAACGCCTCAATGACGCGATCCGACACGCTGGTCGGGATCGCGGCCTGCGTGAACGCGCGCGCGATGTTCTCGCTCATTGGTGAGGGGCCGATAATAAGCTCGCCACGCCCGTTATGCTTGAGGTGACCGGGACCAACGATTTCGGTCGCCACATAGACGACGGCGGCAATGGCCGGATGATTTATAGTTGCCTGTAACCGCTCGGCGTTATCGACGCCGTTCTGCAGACACAGGATTGTCGCGGACGAAAACAGATGCGGTCCGATGCCGCGACCGGCAATTTCGGTGTCGGCGGATTTGACGCTGAACAAAACGACATCCGCGCCCGTAACGCAGTCGCTTCGCGTCGTCGCCTTCATGGCGATGCGTCCAGTGAACGACGCGCTCTCGAACAGCAGGCCGTCGCGATTGATCGCATCGACATGCAGCGCGCGTCCGATCAGCGTGACGTCATGGCCCGCGCGCGCCAGCATCGCGCCATAGTAACAACCGACCGCGCCTGCGCCCATCACGGCAATTTTCATCGGACGACATTCCCGGCGAGCGCGTCAGGGTTTGAAGAACACAAACGTCGTGAGGACGAATGTGGGAATCAACACTGCACCCGACCAAAGCATGTAGCCGAAGAAGCTCGGCATTTTGACGCCCGCCTGTCGCGCAATGGCATAGACCATGAAGTTAGGCGCGTTGCCGATATAGGTGTTCGCGCCCATGTAGACGGCACCGGACGAGATCGCCGCCAGTGTCGCCGCCTTCGCTGCCATCAGCACTTGCGGGTCACCACCGGCGAGCTGGAAAAACACCAGATAAGTTGGCGCGTTGTCCAGGAACGACGACAGGATGCCCGTCAGCCAGAAATAGGCGGCCGCATTGTTGCTGCCGTCGGCGTTGGTGACGAGGCCAAGAAGCGCCGCAAACGGCCCCTGTTGTCCGGCCTGCAGCATCGCCATCACCGGCACGATGCAGATGAAAATGCCCGCAAAAAGAATTCCGACTTCCTCGATCGGGCCCCATGAAAAGCCGTTGGCTTTGCGATCGGCTTTCGGCGTGAAGACCACCGAGGCAACGACGACGAGGACGAAGATCGCGTCGCGCAGCAGGTCTTGCAATTCGAGCGTCGTGCCGGCGAGTGTGAACGAAATTCCGGGTTTCCACTGTGCGCTCATCAGGATTGCGGCGATTACGACCGCGATGAACAGCAGGTTGATCTTGCCGTGAAGCTTGAGCGGCTTGTCCGGCGTTGGATCCTTGCGAAAGGGAAAATTTCCCTCGCGGTGGTGGAAGTAGAAGTCGAGCAGCATAAAGACGACGAGCACGATGCCGCCGACGAAAAATGTCTCCTGCCAGAGATATTTCGTGGTCCAGAAAAAATCGACGCCTTTCAGAAAACCGATGAACAGCGGTGGATCGCCGAGCGGCGACAGCGCGCCGCCGATATTGGCGACGAGGAAAATGAAAAACACCACCACATGGGCGTTGTATTTTCGATCGTCATTGGCGCGGATCAGCGGCCGTATCAGGATCATCGCGGCGCCCGTGGTGCCGACGATGCTGGCCATGCAGGCACCGACCGTGAGCAAAATAGTGTTGGTTAGGACGCTGTCGTGAAGGTTGCCTTCAAGATAGATGCCGCCCGCAACCGTGAACAGCGCCAGCAGCAGCAGAATGAACGGCATGTATTCGAGCAGCGCGGTGTGCGCGAGAGTGCTTGTCACTGTGTGGATGTCGGCGGTTGCCAGCAACGGCACGACGATCAGCGCCGCGAAGACCGAGGTGAACTTGCCGTAATGATGCTCCCACACATGCGGATAGAACACCGGGCCGGTGGCAATGCAAAGCAAAATGCCGACGAACGGCAGCGCCCACAAAATAGATAGCTTTGCGCCGTCGAGTCCCTCGGCAGCGAAGGCGGGAGACGACGATGTTACCAACAGCAAAGCAAGTGCGATTGTGGACGCGCGCATGGCCAATCAACCTTTCAGAAACTCGCCGGCCTTGTACAGCGAGCGGAACACGATACCCGCATCCTTGAAAGTCTCGGATGCGCCCTCGTCGCGGTCGACCATCGTGAACACCATGACGACTTCGCCGCCGGCCTCTTTCACGGCATCGGCGGCCTTGACCGCAGAGCCGCCGGTCGTCGTCACGTCTTCCACAATGACGACGCGCTTGCCTTGAAGCGTTTCGCCCTTTGCAAGTCCCTCGACCGCAAGCCGCGCACCATGTTCCTTCGGCTTTTTGCGCACGAAGAACGCGGCGATTGGACGGCCTTTCAGCCACGAGAGTTGCGCGATCGCGCCGGCTATCGGCACCGCGCCCATCTCAAGTCCGCCGATGTAATCGACATTGTCGTCCTTCAACGCGTCAATCGAGAGTTCGGCCAGCAGAGCGGCGCCCTCGGGATCGAGCATCGTCGGCTTGAGGTTGAAATAGAAATCGCTCTTGCG
>JBBRGE010000067.1:0-8551 GCA_038241045.1 Hyphomicrobiales bacterium
GGGCGGCGGATCGGACGGCTATTTCACCGGCGCGATGGGTATTGCGACGCTCGACGGCCTTGGCGTGCGCGGCGAGGGCCTGCATACGCTGAATGAGCATATCTTCGTCGAGAGTCTGGCGGAACGAGGCCGCCTGATGGCGGGACTGCTGGCGGAGCTGAATTAGCTGCTCGCGGCTTCAGTCGAGACGGGCAGTGGGGATGTTGCAGTATGCGGCGACCGCAACGCCTGCGCGGTCATGCGCCGCACCGACGCCTCCGCATCGCGCGCGATCTGCTTGCGATCCGCATTCATGTCGTAGGCGATTGGCTCGCCCCAGCTCACCGTGACATCGACCGCGCCGTTCGCGATCAGGCCGAGCAGATGCGGCAGCAATTCCATTTCGCCATACCACGCGACTTTCTCGCGCAGCGCGCGCCCGACCAGCACGCCGCCGTAACGCACATAGGCCAGCGACACCGGTTGCACCGTCACGCGGTCATGATGCGTCGCATCGCCGATGACGTGATGAACCGAACCGATCAACGCGGAACGAAATGGCAAAATACGAATGCCGTCGCTCGACGTGCCTTCGGGAAACAGCAACACCGCGTCGCCGCTGAGCAGGCGATCCGCCATCGCGCGGGCGTGATCGCCGGTCTTGTTGCGGCGGTCGCGCTCGATGAAGATCGTATTTTGCAATCGCGCCAGCCAGCCGAATATCGGCCAGGATTTGACTTCGGATTTGGCGACGAACGTCACGGGCGCGACCGCGCCGATCACTGAGATGTCCGACCACGAAACGTGGTTTGAAAGGATCAGAACCGGTTTGTCGGTTGTCAGCCGCCCCACCTGCGTGATGCGAATGCCGATCACGGCGCAATACAGCCTATGAAACAAAAGCGGCACGTCGCGCTGCAGCCGATTGTTGAGCAGCATTCCGGCGACCTGAAACGGCAGCAGGACCAGCGCAATCGCAACGAGGATCAGAAGGACGAAAACGACGCGGATCATGAAGTTGTCTTGTGTGGCGGGTTGCGGCTCACGCTTATAGCGCCCGCGCGCCAAAGCGCCAAAAAAATGCGGCCCCGGCTGGAGGCGCGCAAAAGGGGATTGCGCAACAGCATCTGGGACCGCGAGGGCGTGCCAATACGCGACGGGCGTGCGGATCAGACGCTTCGCAACGCTAGGCGGCCTTTATAACAGGCACGTGACGACGGGGCTTTATCCACAGAAGGAACCAAACCTGCGTCGCGACACTTTGTAGCCGCTGATACCTAGTTATTGCCGACCCCTCTTGTTTTTCCGGAAGGATGCCCATGCCCACCTTCGTGTCGCCGTACCTGCTGCCGATCCTGATGCTCGTGGCATCCAACATCTTCATGACCTTCGCCTGGTACGGCCATCTGAAGTTCAAGGACTACTCGCTGCCATTGGTCATCATGGTGAGCTGGGGCATTGCGTTCTTTGAGTATTGGCTGGCGGTGCCGGCCAATCGATGGGGCAGCACGGTCTATTCGGCGGCGCAGCTCAAGACCATGCAGGAGGTGATCACGCTCATCGTGTTTGCGGGATTTTCGGTCCTTTATTTGAAGGAGCCGCTGGGGTGGAATCACGCGCTCGGTTTTGCGTTCATCGCCGCCGGCGCGTTCTTTATCTTTCATAAGTGGTAACTTCGTCATCGCGAGGAGCATTGGCGACGAAGCAATCCATTCTTAGATTCTGGATTGCTTCGCTCCGCTCGCAAATGACAGTAGCATCTGAACGGCTTCATTTGTTTGCGGGCGCGATCCGCAAAATACGCCCTGCCGAATTATCCGTCAGAAGCCATACCGCGCCGTCCGGCCCCTGCCGCACGTCGCGAATGCGCTCGTTGAGATTCTGCAGCAGGCGTTCCTCGCCGGTGACCTTGTCGCCATCGAGCGAGAGCCGCACCAAAATGCGTCCAGCCAATGCGCCGGTGAACAGGCTGCCCTTCCATTTCGGAAATAGATTGCCGTCATAGAACGCCATGCCGGATGGCGCGATCGACGGCACCCAGTATTTGACCGGCTGCTCCATGCCGTCTTTCGAGGCGCTGTCGTGGATTTTGGCGCCGTTGTAGTCGATGCCATAGCCGATCACCGGCCAGCCGTAATTCTTGCCCTTGCCGATGATGTTGACCTCGTCGCCACCTTTCGGGCCGTGCTCGATTTCCCACAGCACGCCGGAGCCGGGATTGATCGCAAGGCTCTGCGGATTGCGGTGACCGTAGCTCCAGATTTCAGGTTTGGCGTCGCTGCGACCTACAAAGGGATTATCCTTCGGCACCGAGCCATCGGGTGCGATGCGAACGATCTTGCCGAGATGGTTTGTCAGATTTTGCGCCTCGTCGCGCGCGAAGAAGTGTTCACCGAGGGTCATGAACAGATTGCCGTCGCTGGCCTGCACAATGCGACAGCCATAGTGATTGCCGGTGGAGAGAGGACCGTCCTGACGGAAGATGGTTTTGACATCTTCCAATCGCACAGGATTGGCGTCGATCAGTTTTGCGCTTGCCAGTGCAGTCCGACCGCCGCCGCTGGCGCGCTCAGCGAAGCAAAAATAAATCGTGCGATTATTCGCGAACGACTTGTCGATGATGACATCGAGCAGGCCGCCTTGGCCGGCAGCCCAGACCTCCGGCACACCCGCCAGCGCGGGAGATAATTTTCCGTCGGATGCGACGATCCGCATCCGGCCCGGACGCTCCGTCACCAGCATGCGTCCGTCGGGCAGGAACGCCAGCCCCCATGGATTTGCAAGACCGTCCGCGACGGTCTCGACGTCAAGCTGTCCGGCGGAGGATTGAAATGACGCGCCTTGCCCGCGGGTGCCGGTCGCGATCACAAGGGTCGCCAGCACCACGATGGCTGCGGTCAGTGAGGCCGTCACAACAACGGTAGGCGTTTTCATCAGGTTCTCCAGCGCAATCCGCTAGCGCGACGCGATGGTCGCAGAAACGTGTGATGCATGAAACGCTGATTGCGGCCGGTCAGCCGACAATCGCCGTGGCTGCTATGACCTTGATCGACAGCGCGGTGAGCGCCACCACAAGGCACAGCGACAGGCTGACCACCGCGAGCGACGCTGCCGCGGCACTGGCCAGTCTGGATGAAGCAACATTTTCGGACTGGCTCTCGAAGCCTGAACTCTCAAACTCGACGTCCGCATTCCGCGACCCGGTCATGGCCGTTGATCCTTTATCGCGGCGAATCACCGCGCGAATCAAATGTGGCAGGGACCGCTGGCGGGATTGCGGCGGCGAGCGCGTGCAAAATGGCGGAAGCGCGGCAAAAGGGTTAAGGATGTCTTAACGCGGGCAATTTCGCCGCGTTGTGTCTTTTCGGACTCGATGGCGTTCACGCCTTGATGTTTTCCACGGCACGCGCGCCCGCAGCCGCCATCATCGACACGAAGCGCGGCTCCTGCTCGACGCGCTTGAGCCATTTGCGCACCGACGGATACCCGGACAAATCGAAGTCGCATTGATTGGCGACGTGGGTGTAGCCATACATCGCAATGTCGGCGACGGTGAGATGTCCCGCCGCAAAATAATCGTGCGTCTTGAGATGATTTTCCATGACACGCAGCGCCGCATATCCGCGCTCCATCCAGTCTTCGAGCGAATGCGTCTGCAGGTCGCGTCCGCCTCTCACCAGCACCAGCCAGAAATACGCGGCACCCACGCTCGGCTCCAGCGCGTGCTGTTCGAAGAACATCCATTGCAGTGCTTCGGCACGGTCGATGCGATTTTCCGGGGCCAGCGGCGTGCCGCCCGCGACATACCAGAGGATGGCGTTCGACTCCGCGAGGAACCGGTCATCGGCCACTTCGAGCAACGGCACCTGACCGCTGGGATTTTTCGCAAGGAATTCCGGCGTGCGGCTTTCGCCGTGCAAAATATCGACTTCGATGAATTCGTAAGGCGCGTCGAGCAGCGCCAGCGCAAGGCGGACCTTGTAGCTGTTGCCGGAGCGCTGCATCGAATAGAGTTTGTACATTCGCGAGGCCGGTTTTTGCTTTGAACGGGCGCGCAAGCGAGGCGACCATTCCCCAAATTTCGAGATGCATTCACAATGAGGTCGGGAACCGTTCGCCGCAAGAGGCGCAAAGTGGAAATAGTCGAAGTGCACCGCACTGCGGCGATTTCGAAGAATAATAATTTTCGGAGGTCTGTTTGCCGAATCACGCCTGCGCGAATTTGCGTGTGGCCGGACTCAAGCTTTCGAGATCGAGCGCCGCACGCCGCAATGTCACGGCATAGAGCGCCAGCATCGCGATGAGGCCGAGCGGGATGAATGTGACGCCTGCGACGCTGCGCGATACCAGCGGCACCGTCCATGCGGACGCCAGAATGGTAATTTCGTAACGCGCAAAGCCGCGTGCGAAACCATGCCGCACGAAGAACGCAATCGAGATCGCAAGCACGACGAGGTCGTAGTCCAGCACGTAAGGAGTTGCGAGCAGGCTCGCGGTGGCGAGTGCGGACGCTTTCAGGTCGAACGCAGCCTCGCTGCGCCAGAGCCAGACGATGCTCGCTGCCAGAACGAGCGCGAGCGACAATTGCGCCGCGTAGGCGGTGTCCACTCCAAAGCCGAATGCCCGCAAGGCGGAGAAGATCGACTGGATTTTCTCCCAGCCGGTGCCGCCCTGTTCGAGAACTATGTTTTGTGTGAATGCAGTGGACTCAAAAAATGCGCGCCAGATATTCGTGCCGAGCGCCGCCGTCGATGCGATGACAAGGGTGGCGACCGTCGCGCCTGCGACAACGATCACGGACCAGCGCTGCGACGCCAAGAGCGCGATTGGAATCAAAACGCCGAACTGCGGCTTGTAGGCCAGCATTCCGATCAGCACGCCGGCGAGCCACGGGCGGCGATCCATCAGTTGCAATGCGCCGCCGAGTAAGGCGGCGGTGAGGAATCCGTTCTGGCCATGTCCGATGTTGACGAACACGGCGGGGAAGGCGAGGGCGAGCAGCCATGTTTGAGGTCGCGGCACGATGGCGCGCAACACCGCCAGATATGCGGCCAGACTTGTCGCCAGCCAGATGAAAAGTCCCCACGCATAGGGAACGGCGGCAACCACAATCGCGACCGCGAAAAAGAACGGCGGATAGTGCCAGCCGTAGAACGGCACATCGCGGCCGTCGAACACGGATTTTTCCGCCGCGTGCTGACGTGCGGGATCATAAGCATCTGCCGCGTGCCCGGCCCAGGCCAATGTCCCAGCGGCATACGGGTTGGAGAAATCGGTGCCGATGGGTTTTCCGTTGGGATCGACCATGCGGTCTGACATGGCGATCCATGCAGTCAGCGCGATGACGCAGACGGCGAGCAGAATAGCGCTATAGTTCCGGGCGCGCTCGGCGGTGAGCCAATCGGCGGTTCGGATGTGATGGAAGATGTCGGCCATCGGTGTTGTCCGCGCGTTGCAGGTCGCAACCGACTTAAAGCCAATGGTTTTAACGTTTGGTTAGGTCCGCTGCGGCAAAGCGCGTTTAACGAAACTATGTCGTGACCGGAACGCGAAACACCGCAGAAAAAATGAGACCGGCGGGTGCGAAATCGAATGTCGCCGTTCCACCAAATTGCTTGACGGTCAGCCGCTCGATCAGCGTTGAGCCGAAACCTTTTCGTCCTTCGGGTCGAACGGGCGGTCCGCCGCTTTCACGCCAGACCAGCGACATGTCGCTCGCCGTTTGGGCGCATTGGGCTTGATCGACCATTGAACTTCGATCTTGCCACCCTGTGCCGAGAGAGCACCATATTTGGCGGCGTTGGTCGTGAGTTCGTGAATCACCATTCCGAGCGCACTGGCGACTTCCGCCTCGACGTCGAAATCCGGGCCATCGAGCGTGACGCGCCCCCGTTCGTCATAGGGCTCAAGCTCACTCATCAGGATGTCGCGAAACGCAATCGCCTGCCAGCGTTTCTGCGTCAGGAGCGTGTGCGTTTTGGCAAGCGATGCGATCCGCACCCCGATGCTGTCGCGGAATTCCTTGATCGACGGTGAGGCCGAAAGACTCATCTGCACCAATGCCTGCACGGTCGCCAGCGTGTTTTTCACCCGATGATGCAATTCGGCAATCAACAGGTCCTGACTATCTTCCGCTACGCGGCGTCTTTTGATTTCGTCGCGCAGGCCGATTTCGCTCATCACGATGGCGGCGACGTCGCTCAAGGTGTTGAGATGGCTTTCGCTCCAGTCGCGCGGCGTCGTGTCGATGGCGCAGAGCGAACCTATGACGTGACCGGACACGACAAGAGGGACGCCCAGATAGGCCCGCACGCCTAATTCCGGCACAGCGAGGTTGTCGCAGACGCGCGCGTCATTTTTCGCGTCGGTGACGATGAGCGGCGTCTGTTCGACAACCACGGTCTGACAAAACGAATGCGAGAGTGGCGTCTGGCGTTGTTCGCCGGCCCAGCCGCCGAGGCCATGCATGCTTTTGAAAAACTGTCGCTTGTCGTCGACAAGTGACACCAACGAGACGGGAACGCCAAGCAGCCGAGTGACCATGCGTGTCAGGCGGTCGAAGGATTCCTCGGGTGCGGAGTCAACAAGGCCGGTCGCCGCCAAAGCCGCGAGACGGGCGGGATCCTTGATGGTGTCGGAGGAATGATTGGTCACGCGTGAAATACTCATTGTATTTAAACGTGGTGCCACGGTCTAAGTGCCAAGAAAATCCCCCTTTTTGCGAGCATTTGTTGCGAGTTAGCGGGAACCTTCTTGCGACCCTTTGTTCCGGGCTTTAGGGTATCGCCGTGTTCGGGAATCTTGTGATTCCGGGCCGCTCACAAACTTCATCAGGAGATCATGATGCCGTTTCTGTCCGCTGCGCTTGACCGTGTGAAGCCGTCCGCAACCATCGCGGTCACGGATAAAGCACGCCAGCTCAAAGCCGCGGGCCGCAACGTCATCGGGCTTGGCGCGGGCGAGCCCGACTTCGACACGCCCGCCAACATCAAGCTCGCGGCGATCAACGCCATCGAGGCCGGCAAGACCAAATACACCGCCGTCGATGGGATCCCGGAATTGAAGGACGCGGTAGCGGCGAAGTTTCTGCGCGAGAACGGCCTCACCTATACGGCCAGCCAGATCACGGTCGGCACCGGCGGCAAGCAGGTGCTCTATAACGCGCTGATGGCGACGCTCAATCCTGGCGACGAGGTCATCATTCCCGCGCCGTACTGGGTGAGCTATCCCGAAATGGTGGCGCTTGCGGGCGGCACGCCGGTGTCGATTGTCTGCAGCGCGGAGCAAGGCTTCAAGCTGCAGCCGGACGCGCTGGAAAAGGCGATCACGCCGAAAACCAAGTGGATCATTCTGTGCTCGCCGTCGAACCCGACGGGTGCTGCCTATTCGCGCGCTGAATTGAAGAAGCTCACGGATGTACTGGTGAAGCATCCGCATGTCTGGGTCATGACCGACGACATGTACGAGCATCTCGTCTATGACGATTTCGAATTCACCACGCCGGCGCAGGTCGAGCCGAAATTGTTCGACCGCACGCTGACGGTGAACGGTGTCTCGAAAGCCTATTGCATGACCGGCTGGCGCATTGGTTACGCCGGCGGGCCGGAGCAACTCATCAAGGCGATGGCGACGATCCAGTCGCAATCGACCTCGAACCCGTCGTCGATTGCGCAATGGGCGGCGGTCGAGGCGCTGAACGGGACGCAAGAGTTCATTCCTTTGAACAACAAAGTGTTCAAGGAGCGCCGCGATTTGGTGGTGTCGATGCTCAATCAGGCGAACGGCATTTCGTGCTCGCGGCCGGAAGGCGCGTTCTATGTCTATCCGTCCTGCGCGGGCACGATGGGAAAAACTGCGCCGTCGGGAAAGAAGCTCACCAACGACGAAGACTTCGTGACCGAGTTGCTGGAAACCGAAGGCGTTGCGGTGGTGCAGGGCTCGGCGTTCGGACTTGGACCGGCGTTCCGTATTTCCTATGCGACGAAAACCTCGGACCTCGAAGAGGCCTGCAAGCGCATTCAGCGCTTCTGCGGAAACTTGCGGTAAGCGATTAGGGCATCTCACGTCGCCGTGACGGCAATCCCGGAAAGCGCCATGTTTTTGACACGGCGCTTTCTTTTTGTCCGCCGGCCTCGAAATTCATTAACCGGAGAACCAATGTTCATGCGCGTTTCAAGCATTGTTGCCATCGCAGTCGGCGCGCTTGTCGCGACCGTCTCAGCCGCAAGCGCACAATCGCGCGTTCAGGTCGGCACGCTGGACTGCGCGGGCGGACCGAATGTCGGCTATGTGATCGGATCGTCGACGCAGCTTCAGTGCGTGTTCCGCGCTCAGGGTCGCAGGCCCGAGCCTTACCTCGCGAACATGCAACGCATCGGCATCGATCTCGGCGTCACTAACCAGACCGGATTGGCCTGGACGGTCTTCGCCCCGACCTATCGTGTCGGGCGCGGCGATCTCTCCGGCAGCTATGGCGGCGTCGGCGGCAACGCGTCAGTGGGCATCGGCGGCGGCGGCAATCTGCTGTTGGGCGGCTCGCAGAATTCTTATGCCCTGCAGCCGCTGAGCCTGC
>JBBRGE010000068.1:0-8468 GCA_038241045.1 Hyphomicrobiales bacterium
GACGCGCTCGCCGCCCTGCACCAGAACTTCGGCAAGCGCGAACGAGACGACCAGCGCGCGATCGAGTTTGCTCCATTCGGCCAGATGCGAACTGAAATCCATCGACGGCGAGCGGTCGATCCACAGCCAGACCGTATGCGACGATTCCCACTCACGCTCACGGACATAAAGATGGTCGTCGCGCGCGGAGCGCCGCCAATCCACATTGTGCGAAGGCTCGCCGTTGACGAACCGGCGATATTGCCAGAAATTTTCGCCGGTCCCGGCGCGACGCCGCCCGTGCAACCCGTGGATCACGGTTGCGGCAACGCGACGCGCCTCGAGGATCAGCCGCGGCAAACGCGCGGCCAGCTTGCGGCTCTTGCCGACTGCTGCCCGAACGGCGCTGTCCTGCGGGTTGCTGATGCGCGGCTCCGACATCTCTATCCGATCCGAGCCTTGAGTTTCGCAATCACATTGACGATGGTCTCGCCTTCGGCGCGCGCGGCGAATGTCAATGCCATGCGGTGCTTCAGGATCGGTTCGGCCAAATACAGAACGTCGTCGATGGAAGGCGCGAGCCGGCCATCCAATAATGCGCGTGCGCGCACCGCAAGCATCAGCGACTGACTGGCGCGCGGTCCCGGTCCCCACGCAATCAGTTTTCCGGTTTCGCCGCCCTCATCGCCGGGACGCGCCGAGCGCACCAGAGTGAGAATCGCCTCAACCACGGAATCGCCGACCGGAAGACGCCGCACAAGACGTTGCGCGGTGATCAGCGTGTCCGTTGTCATCGCGGCTTTTGCGGCGGTCTGATCCGCGCCGGTGGTGTCGAACAGGATTTTGCGCTCGGCATCGCGATCCGGATATTCGACATCGATCTCCATCAGGAAGCGATCGAGCTGCGCCTCGGGCAGCGGATAGGTGCCTTCCTGTTCCAGCGGATTTTGCGTGGCCAGAACATGAAACGGCTTCGGCAGATCGTGCCGCGCGCCCGCGACCGTAATATGTTGCTCCTGCATCGCCTGTAGCAGCGCCGACTGCGTGCGCGGCGAAGCGCGGTTGATTTCGTCCGCCATCAGAAGCTGCGCGAACACCGGCCCCGCGATGAAGCGGAACGAGCGCTTGCCGGCGGCGGACTCGTCCAGCACTTCGGCACCCAGAATATCCGACGGCATCAGATCGGGCGTGAACTGCACGCGCTTGGCGTCGAGGCCGAGCGTGATGCCCAAAGTCTCGACCAGTTTGGTTTTCGCCAGACCCGGCACGCCGATCAGCAGCGCGTGTCCGCCGGACAGGATCGTCACCAGTGCGTTTTCGACGACGCGCTGCTGCCCGAAAATCACGGTCGAGATCGCCTCGCGGGCGGCGCGAATGTTGCCCGCAATCTGTTCGGCGGACCGCACGATCACGTCTTCAAGTTTCTCGATACTTTCGCTGCCCGCCATACTCTCGCTCCTAGCTTGCGCGCTTTGATTCGCGCTCAATTTTGCGGATGATTCCCGCAGCTTAAATTGCGTCCGGCCATGCTAAACTCCTGCAAAGGCCAAGTATTCCGCAATGTTTTCACCGTCCCCACATTACCGTTTGAGGGGAAGGCACCCGATCACGTTGTGGCGAGTTCTTCCTGCGATCAAACGATGAATTTGTTCGATAATTTCACCGATAATGATCGTTTCAGACTTGCACCAATCGTGCCAAATAACTGCACAACCGTCAGGGTAAAGAATGGCGAACCAAGGGCAGAAACTGGAGGCCAATCCCGCGCAGCGCCTTGAGGGCCTGACGCAGGCCGCGCACGGGGCTGCGGCAAAAGGGCTGCCGCCGATTCATCTGTGGAATCCGCCGTTCTGCGGCGATCTCGATATGCGCATCGCCTCCGACGGTACATGGTTCTATCTCGGTACGCCGATCGGCCGCCCAGCCTTGGTCAGGCTGTTCTCGACCGTCCTGAAACGTGAGGACGGCAAGTATTTTCTGGTCACGCCGGTCGAAAAAGTCGGCATCCGCGTCGATGACGTGCCGTTCATGGCGGTCGAAATGGCGCAGGAGGGCGAGGGTGCTGCGCGCAAACTGAGTTTCCGCACCAATGTGGATGACTGGGTTCCTTGCAACCGCGAACATCGTCTGCGATTCGAGGCGGCAGCCGACGGCGGGCTGACGCCCTATCTGCATGTCCGCTCAGACTTGTGGGCGAAGGTCACGCGTGCGCTCTATTATGACCTGGTCGAGATGGGCGAGGAGCTGATCGTGGATGGCCGCGAAATGTTCGGCGTGATGTCGAATGGCGAATTCTTCGCGATGGCGGACGCCGCGCAGGCGAGGGACGTGTCTTGAGCGACAGTGATTTGCAGCACGCCGCCGCCAATCTCGACGCGCCGCTCAATATGGATTCGCAGGAGTTCTTCCGTCGTGCGCGCGAACGTCTCGGCTTCGACGTGCCGTCGGGCCTGACCGATCCGAACGTGCTGGCACCGACCGGCGATTTCGGCACTGATACGATGCTGCAGATCATCGCCAAGGAAAAACCAATACGTGCGGCGGCAGTTCTGATTGCTGTTGTTGAGCGCGAATTGCCGACTGTGTTGTTGACCACGCGCGCGGCGCACCTTAACGAACATGCCGGGCAGATTTCGTTTCCCGGCGGCAAGATCGAGGCGAGCGACGCCTCGCCCATGGACGCCGCATTGCGCGAGGCCGACGAGGAAATCGGGCTGAAGCGCGGCTTCGTCGATCCGATCGGCTACCTCGATGTCTATGCGACCGGCTTAGGATTTCGCATCATGCCGGTGCTGGCGCGGGTGAGACCGGGGTTCGACTTGACGATCAGTCAGGACGAAGTCGATGACGTGTTCGAGGTGCCGCTTGCGTTCCTGATGGACCCGGTCAATCACAAGCTTGGCAGCAAGGAATTCCGCGGCATGCAGCGTTCATTTTATGAGATGCCGTTCGAACAGCGTTACATCTGGGGTGCGACGGCGGGCATGTTGCGCGCGCTGTATGAGCGGATTTATCTATGATCGGTTTTGCATGATCCGGCCTGTCCTGACCGAGCTCGGAATTTTTCTGATCCCGTTTGCGGTGTATGCGGCCTATCTGCTGGCGACCCGCTCCGGCGTGTTCGATCAGAATTCATGGCCGATGCACATGATCGGCAAGCTCACCTTCGGCGCGCTGGCGCTGGTGATCCTCAGCCTCATTCTGCTTGCGAATTTTTCCGGCGCGCCGCCCGGCAGCACCTACGTTCCGGCGCATGTCGAGAACGGCAAGCTCATTCCGGGTGTTGAAAAATGATCGCCGCGCATTCGCTGCGCGATGCGCCGTGGCTTAAGGCGGGTCCGGCCGCGCGCGTGCTGGCGCTGCTCGATGTCGATGGCGAGGAAGCGCGAATCGTCGGCGGCGCGGTGCGCAACGCGTTGATGAACCTGCCGGTCGGTGAAATCGACATCGCGACGACCGCGCTGCCCGCCGAGGTGATACGTCGCGCCAAGCTCCATCACATCAAGAGCGTCCCGACCGGCATCGAACATGGCACCGTGACGCTGGTGATCGAAGGCAAGCCGATTGAAGTCACGACACTGCGCGAAGACGTCGAGACATATGGGCGCAAGGCAAAGGTCGCGGTTGGCCGTGACTGGGCGCGCGATGCGATGCGTCGTGACTTCACCATCAACGGTCTTTCGCTTTCGCCGGATGGCAAGGTTCACGACGAGGTCGGCGGCCTGGCCGACATCGAGGCGCGCCGCGTGCGTTTCATCGGCGATGCGTCGCAGCGCATCGCGGAGGATTATCTGCGCATTCTGCGCTTCTTCCGCATTCATGCGGCATACGGCGAGGGCAAACCGGATATCGCCGGCTACGCCGCCTGTATCGCTGGACGTGACGGGCTTGCGGGATTGTCGGCCGAGCGCATCCGCGCCGAAATGTTCAAGCTGCTTGACGCCAAGAATGCGCTCGCCGCAATAGAGGCGATGGACGATGCGGGGTTGCTGCTGCGTCTCGTCGGCGGGGTGATCTATCGTGGCGCGCTGGCGCGGATGGTCGCAATCGAACGCAAGCTCGGACAGGAGGCCGACGCGGTTCGGCGGCTCGGCGCATTGACGGTTGCGGTGACCGAAGATGCCAAGCGCGTGTCGCAACGGCTTCGCCTGTCGAACGCCGAGACCAAGCGCCTTGATTCGATGGGGCATCGCTGGTGGCGGCTGGTTGGAATGGAGAATGATGTCGCGCGGCGGCGGCTCTATCGGCTCGGGCAAGCGCGATACCGCGACCGGATGATGCTGGCCTGGGCGCGTTCGCCATCGTCGGCGGATCAGGCTATCTGGACCGAACACACGACGCTGCCGGACCGGTGGACACCGCCGGCCTTCCCTCTCAGGGCAGCGGATTTCGTCTCGCGTGGAATTGCCGAAGGTCCGGCGCTCGGCCATGTGCTGGCTTTGGCGGAGGATGCGTGGCTGGCGGCAAATTTCCCGCTGGACACCTCAGCCATCAAGACGCTTGCGGATGAAACGGTGGCCCGCTTCAAGCGCGATCATCGGCTCTAAGATAGATAGAGGCACAAACAAAAACCCCGGACCATGATCCGGGGTTTTCGATATCAGGATATTTTCGCAGCGCTTAGCGCAGCAGCGTCCACCAATCCCACTTGTAGTTCAGGCCGACCTTGCCGGTGTGAATGCCAGCGAGGTTCGTGGTGGTGAACTGCTGCGACACGTTGTTGTTGAAGTTACCCGTGGTGGTGATGTTCTTGTCGAAGCCGAGATAGAGATACTCAGCCTTCACGCTCCACTTGGTGTCCAGCGCATATTCCCAGCCGCCACCAACCGCGTAACCGAGTGCGGATTTGCGGCCTGTGGTGTCGATGTGAGCGCCACCGGTTGAATCAGTCACGCCGGTCTCAAAACGGGCGTATGTCACGCCGCCCTTTGCGTAAAGCAGCGAGCGATCCCAAGCATAACCGACGCGGGCGGTGTAGGCGCTGTACATGCCATTGAGGCTGGTTCGCGCCGTGGAGGTGGCACGACCAGCGAAATTGGAAGAACCGGTCACACCGATATAGCCGGTTTCAGATTCGTAACCCAGAACCCAGTTCGGCGACATCTGCCAGTTGTAGCCGCCGGTGTAGCCACCGACGAATCCCGAACCCAATTTGTAGCTCGCAGGAGCGCTCGCGAAAAGCGGTGCGCCCGCAAGGCTGACTGGAACACCAGTGACGACGTCGTCAGCGCCGGTTGCTCCACCGACGTAGCCGCCGATGTAAGAACCCTGCCAAATGTAGACCGGAGCGATCGGTGCCGCCTTGGTGTAAACCGGGCGTGCCGCGAGATCGGCGGCGGATGCCGCGCCTGCGAGGCTGACGCCTGCGGCAGCGAGAACGAGTACAGCAATCTTGCGCATTAGTGGCCCCTGAGAAATTGCGGTGGCAGCCTGATTCCGCCACACCTATGTTCAAAGAGTTACCGGGGTGCGGTGATCGTCTCAACCGATTCCGGCACTGAAAGCCAGTTTGAGAACCGATCTTCGCCGACTGTGCTGTATGGGTCACAGCCGAGCTCGGAGCAAAAAGCGCTTTGTTTTTAGATATTTAGCGTCGGCAATCGGACGCAACGCCCAATCAGGGCCATTTCACCTCGGGCGGCATCGACGAGAGGATCGAATCGACATTGCCGCCGGTCTTGAGGCCGAAAATCGTGCCGCGATCGAAGAGCAGATTGAACTCCACATAGCGGCCGCGCCGAACCAGTTGCTCCTCGCGGTCCTTCGCCGTCCATTTTGTCTTGAAGTTGCGCGTCACGATGGCGGGATAGATTTTCGCGAACGCCCGCCCGACATCCTGCGTGAAGGCGAAATCTTGGTCCCAGTTTCCGCTATCCAGCCAGTCGTAGAAAATTCCGCCGATGCCGCGCGGCTCCTTGCGATGCGCCAGATAAAAATACTCATCGCACCAGGTTTTGAATTTTTCGTAAGGTGCGACTTTCGCGTTTGCGTCGCATGCGGATTTCATCGCGGCATGAAAATCAACCGTGTCGGGATCGGTCTGGATGCGCCGCCGCTCCAGCACCGGCGTAAGGTCCGCTCCGCCGCCGAACCACGATTTCGTCGTCACCACGAAACGCGTGTTCATGTGAACCGCCGGCACATTCGGATTGCGCGGATGCGCGATCAGCGAAATTCCCGAGGCCCAGAAGCGCGGATCGTCGGCAGCACCCGGAATTTGCGCGCGAAATTCCGGCGCGAATTCGCCGTGCACGGTCGAGCAATGCACGCCGGCCTTCTCGAACAGCCGTCCATGCAGCATCGACATCACGCCGCCGCCGCCTTTCGCCCCTGTGTGATCGGTGCGGTCCCAGGATGTGCGGACGAATTTCGCGGGCTCGCCCGGATACAGCGAGGCGGGCGCATTGGCTTCTAGTTTTTCCAGCGAGGCGCAAATCTCGTCGCGCAGTTTTTCGAACCATGCGCGGGCCGCCTGTTTGCGTTGTTCGAGGACGCTGTCGGCCATGCGCGATCCTGTTTCAGGGCTTGGTTTGCGGCCCGAAATAACTGCAGCTCTCATTGCAACTGTCGCGGTGAACGCTCACGCGCGTGACGTGGCCTGCATGCTGCACCCGGTCCCAGATGAAGCGCGAGAGATTTTCCAGCGTCGCGGGGCCAAGGGTCTGAATCCTATCGAGCAGCTTGTGGTCCAGCATTTTCTGCACCTCGGCCATGCGCGTCTCCAGCACGCCGAGGTCGAGCACCATGCCGGTTTCGGGATCAGGCGTGCCGCGTACCGACACCTCGGCGCGAAACGAATGGCCGTGAATTTCGTCGCTCGTCTCGCCCAGCGTCGTGCCGGGCAGCGAATGTGCGGCCTCGAAGCGGAACGATTTGGTCAATTCCCACATAGCCAACGATAACTCCTCAGACACCGTCATTGCTAGGAGCGAAGCGACCAAGCAATCCAGTTCTCGCTTGTTGCTCTGTATTGCTTCGCTGCGCTCGCAATGACGGCGGATTGTTCAATTGTTTCATCTGATTCCAAGCGCCTTGTGGGTCTGCACGCTGAGACGCCATTGCGGATGCTGCAGGCAGTAGTCGATGGCCGCCTGCGTGGTTTGCGCTATGTCAGGTCCGTCCATCGGCTGCAACGAAAACCGCTCGAAGGCGAGGTCGGCGAAATCCTCCGGCGCGTTGTCCATCTGCGGATAAACCAGTTTCAGCTCGTCGCCCTCGCGCACCACAAGCTCCGCCTTTGCCTTTGGGCTCACGCACACCCAATCGAGCCCCGGTGGTATCTCGATGGTGCCGTTGGTTTCCACCGCGATCTCGAAACCACGCGCATGAAGCGCGTCTATCAATGCGGCATCGACCTGCAGTAGTGGTTCGCCGCCGGTCAGCACCGTATAGCGATGGTCGGGCGGTCCGCGCCATTGTCCGTCCACCGCGTCAGCCAATTCATCGGCGGTTGCGTAACGCGCGCCGAGCGTGCCGTCGGTGCCGACGAAATCCGTGTCGCAGAATTTGCAGACGGCCTCGGCGCGATCCTGCTCGCGACCGCTCCACAGATTGCAGCCGCTGAACCGGCAAAACACTGCCGCGCGTCCGGCATGTGCGCCTTCGCCCTGTAGCGTCAGGAAGATTTCCTTGACCGCGTAACTCAAAGTCTTGCTCCAGATGTTGTCTGTCGCAGCGCCTCGCCGAGCGCCATCGCCACCGTCATCGCCACGTTCAGCGAGCGCATGCCCGGCGCAATCGGAACCAAAGCCCGCTCGTCGGCGGCGTCATGCACTTCGTCCGGCACGCCGGCGGATTCCCGCCCGAACAGCAGCACGTCGCCGGCTCCAAAACGCAGTTCGAGATAGGGCTTTGAGGCCCTGGTGGTGAACAAAATCAGCCGACACGGCGTGGTGACACGCCATTCCTGAAATTTCGTCCATGACTCATGACGCACGATGGTCACTTGATCCAGATAGTCCATCCCGGCGCGGCGAAAATGCCGGTCCGACACCGGAAATCCGGCAGGTTCGATGATATGCGCCTCGACATTCAGACACGCGCAGAGCCGGAGGATCGTTCCCGTGTTCTGCGGTATGTCCGGTTGGTAGAGGGCAATGCGCATGTGGGTAAGCTTCTCGGCCCGCTGGAAAAGTTCTGGAATTTATCGATCCCCGGAAGTATTAGTGCATCGCACTAAAGTGTGCCGTTAGCGGGCTTGCGCTCTTTCGGCAAGGGTGCCAATAGATCGATTCTAGATCGTATGTTCTGCCCGGTTGAGTAGGACAAGTGGTCATTCTGCCACCGCGGAGCCAGCGGGTGCCGGTGCCTCAACCGGACTGCCTGCCCAGCGACATCCTAAGCGGTTCCGCCGACCGCAGTTCGGAAAGGGTTTGCAATCGTGACGTCTTCCTCTTCGGCCGAGCCGACACGCCGAGATTTTCTTTTTGTCGCAACCGGGTCCGTGGCTGCAGTTGCAGGAGCAGCGGCCGTCTGGCCGCTGGTCGCGC
>JBBRGE010000069.1:0-8441 GCA_038241045.1 Hyphomicrobiales bacterium
CCGTGCACATAGGCCAGTACGACGACATCGCGGCGCGGCCGTTCGATTTGTTCGAGACAGCGGCGCAGCGCGCTGTTTTCCGGCAAACGCGAAACCGCGTCGTCCGGTGTCGCATCCTGGAGTTTGCCGTCATCGTGATCGTAGAGATGTTCGTTGCGATAGATGCTGAGGGCGCGATTCCGCACGATGGCATAAAGCCATCCCACCGCGCTGCCGCGATGCGGGTCGAAACTGCGCGCGCCCTGCCAGATCCGCACGAAGGCGTCGTGCACGGCTTCTTCCGCCAGATCCTGACGAAACAGGATACGGCGTGAAACGCCCGTCATGCGCGCTGATTCACTGTCATAGATCATTTGCAGCGCCGCGCGATCGCCAGCCGCGCACCGCGCAAGTGCAGCAGACAGCTGCGCCTCGCGTTCGCGGTTCATCAACGATGTGTCCGTCCGGCTGTCCAAGAGGGGAGCCCGTGTCATGTGTGTGACTTTGCATAGCCCTTATACGCGCGGTGTGCGGCATTTGGATGCAGCGGTACCGAAAATATTTTCCGAGTTGTTGCATCCGTTCGAGGGGTCTGGCGGGTATCGCTTGTATCGGTTCCCGCATTTCGGCGGGAGAACCGACAAAACACAGGGAGTTTTGTCATGAAGTTCACTTCAGTATTGGCTGCATCCGCAGCACTTTTGATGAGTTCCGTTGCCGTGAATGCCGCGCAGGTCGCAGCACTTGTCGGGAACGACACCATCGCTCTGGTCGATACCGCCCAGAAGAAAGCCACCAAGACCATGAAGGTGTCGGGCATTTCCGGCGCACTTGTTGGCATCGACGTTCGCCCAGCGGACGGTCTGCTCTACGGTCTGGTCGATGACGGCACCGTCGTCACCATTGCGATGGACGGCAAGGCCACCACCAAGACCAAGCTCGAAACCATGATCGCCAAGGGCGTCGTGGCGACGGTCGATTTCAACCCAGTTGCGGACAAGCTGCGCGTGATGGGTGCGGATGGCATGAACCTTCGCGCCGATGTCGACAGCGGCAAAGTCACCAAGGACGGCGATCATAAGTATGCAGACGCCGACATGCACAAGGGCGAGAAGCCGAACATCATTGGCGGCGCTTACACCAATTCGGTGAAGGGCACCAAGGAAACCGCGCTGTTCAACATCGACGGCACCATCGGCGGCCTCATCAAGCAGGCTCCGCCGAATGACGGCGTCCTCGCAGCGGTCGGCAAGCTCGGCATCAAGCCGAAGGTTGCTGCGTTCGACATCTGGTCGGATGGCAATGGCAAGAACGAAGCCTGGCTGATGGCGGATGGCACGCTCTACAGCGTCGATCTCGCAACCGGCAAGGCAACCGAAGCCGCCAAGATTTCCGGCGTCAGCGGTACCGTGAAGGACATCGCCATTCTCAGCATGTAAGTCCCCCGCGGCCGTTCCCTCCAGAGGCGGTCTCGGAAATCGGCGACGGCGTTGCGCTCTCCCGCGCAGCGCCGTTTGCGTTTGGGTGCGCCGCGGCGCTGAGACATTCGCTCGCGACACAAGGCTGTGAATTGCGGGATTAACGGGGACGAATGATGACCCACACTCGTGGGTTGAAAAGAAACATGCCGAGATTGGAACGGGGCTAATTTTTTAATTTCCAATTTTTTTTCAGGGGGCGGCATGTTTTCGAAAATGGGAATGCGCGTGATTGCGGCTATTGTCGCGATCGCGATGTTGGGCGGCTGCGCGGAATTTGACGGAAGGGGAGGTGTGGTAGCAGAGGTCCAGGACATAGTTCTCTTTAAGGCGTACACCAAAAGCCATCGGCTTTTTAGATCGTATATGCTCGCTGGTGTGCTCTTAGCAGCGCCCGTCAAGGTGGACACAACGATGCAGACAAAGCAGCCATTGGGGGTAACTTAAGGGCAGCGCTGTCCGTTGCGTTTGAAGCGTATCAGTGTTTGTACATCGAGAAAAATACTGTGCCGGGCTGGGTTGGCGATGCCATAGCAGACATCGGTACATTCCAAGCTGTAACCTTTGAGCCACCGAAAATTTGCCAGTTTTTCGATGAAAAAATGGCTCGGCTCGATTATGCACTTTTTCGCCTAGCGTTAAGTGCTCTCTTCAACGATAAAAGCAATTCGCAGCTCGCTAATATTCGAGATAAACTCGTCGGCGAAATTCCGGTTATCTCTGCGTCTGCGAAAGCTGCAATCTTCGCCAATCGCGCGGTGAATCAGGCGACGTCGATTGTCGACGATTTGCTAAATCTCAGCTTTTCCAGCGCCGGCCCCGTACTTACTCTTCTTCCTCTATATCGCGACTCACTTGAGATGAATATGTGGATTGTTGTCGATGGTCTGACACGAGCTTGCGCTACACCAGAGGCGGCGTTAGAGCAGGTGAAATACGTCTCATTTGCCGACGCTCCACGAGAGTTCGGACTTAATTGTGCAACGCGAGATTACGCGCTCTCCATTCTCAATCAGGGCAATGGCGATCTCGTTGCTTGGCGCGACTTCATTCGTCGCATGAACTATGTTGGTAGCAATATCGACGCTTATGCTCCCCACTTTGCTTTGGTGACGAGGTTGATTTGGCGTTCGTGTAGAAATCTTCTCAAGGAAGGTGATTGCCAAGCGATTTTTACCGACACAATAAAACTTGCCGTGAAGGAATCGTTTGAAGTTGGCGTTAAGGAGCACAAACGTCCCTACAGCGCCTCGATAAGGGCACCATCGCAATTCGCGCGAGAGCGCTACGTTCCGATTGAACCGCCTGCAGCGGCAGCCGGTCCGAATCGCGACCCGTCTACGACCGGCACAATTCAGCGGCAAGGCACGACAGGCCAATCGCCATCACGCTAGTTCGGCGCAATACTGCAACTTTAAAAAAACAGCGGCGTCTGACGCCGCTGTTTTTCTTTGCTAGCGTTGGTCCTGGAAACGCTTCGGGGGCTAAAAAATGAAAAAGACATCGTTCGCCGCAATCGCATCGCGCATTGCCTTTCTAGCGCTTACTCTGGCCTGTAGCCTCGATGCATCGCCATCAGCCGCCCAATCCGGCGATGTCGAGCCATCGAGCCGCGCGATCAACGACAGTTTTCTCAAAACGCTTCCATTCAACGACCGCGCGGATTTCGAAGACGCCAAGCGCGGCTTCATCGCCACGCTGCCGGATGGCGTGATTCCCGGAAGCGGAGACAAGCCCGCATGGGACAACAAGCAATATGACTTCCTGAAAAGCGACCCGGTGCCCCCAAGCGTCAATCCCAGCCTGTGGCGGCAGGCGCAGCTCAACGCCGTCAACGGACTTTTTAAAGTGACCGAGCGCGTCTATCAGGTGCGCGGCCTCGATCTGTCCAATCTCACCATCATCGAGGGCGACAGCGGTCTCATTCTGATCGATCCGCTGTTGTCGAATGAAACCGCAAGAGCCGCGCTCGATCTTTATTTGAAGAACCGTCCCGCAAAGCCTGTGGCCGCCGTGATCTATACCCACAGCCATGCAGATCATTTCGGCGGTGCCAAGGGCGTCATCAGTGAGGACGATGCCAAGCAGGGCAAGGTCAAGCTGATCGCGCCGAATGGCTTCATGGAGCATGCAGTCGCCGAGAACGTCATCGCGGGCAATGCGATGGCACGGCGCGCGCAATATCAGTTCGGGAGCGCGCTGCCTGTCGGTGAAAAAGGTCAAATCGACACAGGATTGGGCAAGGCTCTGTCGAAAGGAAACATCTCGCTGATCCCGCCGAACGATCTTATCAAGCAGAGCTATGAGACGCGCACCATCGACGGCGTCGAGATCGAGTTTCATCTGGTGCCGGGATCGGAAGCGCCGTCCGAGATGCTGATGTATTTTCCGCAGTTGAGAATGCTGAACATGGCGGAAGACGCCACGCACAACATGCACAATCTCTACACGCTGCGCGGTGCGGAAATCCGCGACGGCCGGTTGTGGTCGCGTTACATCTCCGAGGCCATCGAACGTTATGGTGACAAAACCGATATCGAGATCGCGCAGCATCACTGGCCGATGTGGGGCAATGAGCGCATCGTCGCGTTTCTGAAAAGACAGCGCGATCTTTACAAGTTCACGCACGACCAGACCGTGCGTTTGCTGAATCATGGACTGACATCGACCGAAATCGCCGAGCAGTTGAAACTGCCGCCGTCGCTTGCGAACGAATGGTTTTCGCGCGGCTATTACGGCACGCTCAGCCACAACGCCAAGGCGGTCTATCAGTTCTATCTCGGCTGGTACGACGCCAATCCCGCCGATCTCAATCCGCTGCCGCGCGCCGAAGAAGCCAGGAAGCAGGTCGAATATATGGGCGGCGCGGACGCTGCGATCAAACTGGCGCGCGAGGATTTCAAATCCGGGCAGTATCGCTGGGTCGCCAGCGTGATGAGCAAGGTGGTGTTCGCCGATCCGATGAACAAAGATGCGCGCTCTCTTGGTGCGCAAGCGCTCGAGCAGCTCGGCTACCAGAGCGAAGCGGCGACATGGCGCAACGCCTATCTGCTCGGCGCGCTGGAATTGCGCAACGGCGTCGGGCCACAAGCGCCATCGACTGCGAATGCCGATCTGCTGAAGGGCGTGTCGATCGATCTGGCGTTCGATTTTCTCGGCGTGCGGTTGAATGCGGCCAAGGCCGAGGGCAAGAAAATCACCATCAACTGGACCTTCACCGATCTCAATGAGACCTACGTGCTCAATCTGGAAAATTCCGCGCTGACGCACACGTCAGGCAAGCTGTCCGACAACGCCGACGCCAGCGTAACGCTGACGCGCGCCGCACTCGACGCCATCACGCTCAAGCAGCGCACATTCTTGGGCAGCGTTCTCACCGGCGATGTATCGGTGAGCGGCAATCCACTCAAGCTGCGCGAATTGTTCGGATTGCTCGATGAGTTCTCCCCGGGATTCGAGATCGTCGAGCCGCGCAAAGTGAGCGTGGAATAGGTTTGTTACTGCGCCCCACGCGGATCCCGACGTCGCGTGTTGCAGGGCTCGTCCTTGACTCTTGCGTTCTGCAAGGCGAAGTTCATGCAATCGCATTGATCGACCAAACGCTTCGATCGTTTGGCCGGTTGTCCAGAACAGGATATCCAGCATGATCGAGCTTTATTACTGGCCGACGCCGAACGGCCACAAGATCACGATGTTTCTTGAGGAAACCGGCCTCGAATACAAAATCCATCCGATCAACATCGGCAAGGGCGATCAATTCAAGCCGGAGTTTCTCGCATTCTCGCCGAACAATCGCATGCCGGCGATCATCGACCGCAAGCCCGCCGACGGCGGCAAGCCGGTGGAGATTTTCGAATCCGGCGCGATCCTCATTTACCTCGCCGAGAAGACAGGCAAGTTCATGCCCACCGACCTGCGCAAAAAGTTCGATGTGCTGCAGTGGCTGATGTGGCAGATGGGCGGTCTCGGTCCGATGGCCGGGCAGAATCATCATTTCAATATGTATGCGCCTGAAAAATTGCCCTACGCGATCAACCGCTACGTCAACGAGACCAACCGGCTTTATGGCGTGTTGAACAAGCGCCTCGCCGATCGCGATTATGTCGCGGGCGACTATTCCGTCGCCGACATGGCGTCGTATCCGTGGATCGTGCCCTACGAACGGCAGGGTCAGAAGCTGGAAGACTTCCCCCATCTCAAGCGCTGGTTCGAGGAGATCAAGGCGAAGCCTGCGACCGTGCGTGCCTATGAACAGGGGCCGAAGATCAACCCGAACCCGACCATCAGCACCGACGAGCAGAAGAAAATTCTGTTCGGCCAGACGGCGTCCGTCGTGAAGGCTTGAAGCGATGGCGGCATCGCTGAAGCTGTACGAACTCTGCGGCACCGATCCTGCGCGCGTGTTCAGTCCCTATTGCTGGCGCACCCGCATGGCGCTCGCGCATAAAGGTCTCGAAGCGGAGTCGATTCCGTGGCGCTTCACCGAGAAGGACGCGATCAAGCCGCACAATTCCGACAAGGTTCCGGTGCTGCTCCACGACGACAAGTCCGTCGCCGATTCTTGGGCGATCGCGAATTATCTTGAAGATAAATATCCCGACAAACCTTCGCTGTTCGGCGGCGAAGGCGGGCGAGCTCTGGCCCGCATGGTGAATTCGTGGGGCGACCTGATGGCGGCGAGCATGGCGTCGTTCATCGTTGCAGACGTTTACGGTCAGCTCGGACCTGTCGATCAGGCGTATTTCCGCACGTCGCGCGAGACCCGCTTCGGCAAAAAACTCGAAGATGTGGTTGCGGACCGCGACGCGCGCGTTGAGCCTTGGCGCAAGACGCTGGAGCCGCTGCGCGTGACATTGCGCGCGCAGCCGTTCATCGGCGGCGATAAGCCGAACTATGGCGACTACATCGTGTTCGGACCGTTTCAGTGGGCGCGGGCGACGAGCCCGTTCAAATTCCTCAACGATGACGATCCGATTTATGCTTGGCGCGAAAAAATGCTCGACGCATTCGGCAGCATGGCGCGAAAGTCCCCGGGTTACGCGGTTTAGCGTGTCACGCGTCCGTCATCACCGAACGGCGAATCGCTGTTAGTTCTCAGCAATGAGCGATTCCATTCCTGCGGTTATTCATTGGGTCGGCGCAGCAGGTGCCGTGCTGACAACGATCTGCTGGCTGCCGCAGGCGGTTCGCGTCGTCCGTACCAAAGACACGCGCGCGATTTCACTGACGACGAATCTGATTTTCGCCACCGGCATTTTGCTTTGGTTGGTCTACGGCGTCGCGCTCGGCAACTGGCCGCTGATCGCCGCCAATGCATTCTCCATGATATTCACGATGATCATTATCGCGATGAAGCTGCGTCACGGTTAGTCAGAGGTTGGCCTGTTGCCGCTCCGTCTCGGCGCGCAAACAGGTTTGGCACAGGCAATCTATTGTACGCAGCCTTTCCCGGTGATGCGTTCGCCTTTTACAACTGCGATGATGAGCTTGCGCGCGACGGCATCGAAATCGCCGGGATTCAGATAGCCGCGCACGTAGGCTTCCTGCGTTAGCCGGTCGATGCGCAGGTCGTCGCTGCTTGTCCATTGCTGCGCGATGTACTGCGCGCCGGACTTTCCAAAATTCTCCGGATAACGCTCCATCTGGTTCTGGCGGTGATAGTAATAATGGCCGAGACCGCTGGTGAATTCCTTGCGGCCTTCATCCGCGCAGATGCTGCTACAGGGAATCGCAAGTGCGCGCAGGCCGTCCTGCCTTTGCTTGTCCCGCCCTTCAACGAGGTATTTTTCGGTAGAGGTAGTCCGTGGATCGACGTCAGGCGGCTTGGGTGGCGGAGCGGTTTCCGATCCAAAGGTCCAGGCCGCAATCTGCCAGATGACGATTCCCCAGACGATGAACCAGGCGCGTTTCATCGGCCCTATCCGCCTTGTGCGTTGATCGTGCAGCGCGAGGCCGACGAGCCTTGATTTTTTGCCATGTTCAAGACGCCAATCCGCAGCGAGGATGGAAACTCCTCGACAGTGATCCCATCCTGATCGAAAGCATCTTTCAGTGCGTCTTGCACCCTGTGGTCGAGCGGCGAGTCGAATGCTGCGCCCGCTGCATCGACCTTCTTGTCAGAACAGCCCATGAAGGTGCAGCCACGGATATCCATGTAACCCTTCGCATAGGCCGTGGGGGTCTTGACCAGCTCCGCCTTGAAGCCGGGTCCACATGGCGAGAGAGCATAGGCGTTGGCGGCCTGCAGGGCATCGAGCCGCAGCGCGTTGCGGGTTGCATTCTCAGGGCTTTGGAGTTGATCCTGCACCTCGGACTGGTGTTTCTTCTGGGTGCTGTCGTCGCCGAACGTCGAGGAAACATTCGGTTGCAACGTGGCTATCGGGACCGGGTACGAAAAATGAATTGGAAATCCCCGCGCGGCCCAAGACACGCCGACGAACGCTGTAACGAATGCCATGCTGACGTAGAGAAAGAATCGGATCATCGCGTCACTCGACTTGCGGAAAACGCTTTGAACCTATCCTCGGCAATTTAGCAGCGGCCTATATCGAATGCCTTCTCTCCAACATCCTGCCGAGGATAATTGCATGGTCAATGACCGCCTCATAATTCTCGTCCAATTGTCAGGAGATGTTCCGTTCAGCCGCGACGCGCAAACAGTCCTGACACAGGCAATCTTCCCCGCTGACCGGCATCGGCAGTTTGGCCGTTTCCGCAGCGCACCAGCACTCGCCGGACAGGTCGCAGGAAAACGCCGTTCTGCAGCGCGGGCAGGCCATTGTGCGCGCTTTCGTTTTCCCGGTTTCCAATTGCGGATTTGTCATTCTGTGAATCGCAATTTGGCCGAAACTTTCATGTTCGGTTCATCGGCCTGGACAGCAGACTGATGAACGCTGAGGTATATTGGGCCGACCAAGGTCCGGGATCAACCGTAACACCAACGCGAGATTTCTAATGGCCCGCGATCCGCAAGGCGCTCTGATC
>JBBRGE010000070.1:0-8400 GCA_038241045.1 Hyphomicrobiales bacterium
CGTAGTCGATGACCTCGCCGCGCCGCTCCTGACAGAAGTCGATATCGAAATCCGGCATCGAGACGCGTTCGGGATTGAGGAAACGCTCGAACAGCAGCCCAAAACGAATGGGATCCAAATCGGTGACAGTGAGCGCGTAAGCAACTAGCGAGCCTGCGCCCGAACCGCGGCCCGGGCCGACAGGAATGCCCTTGGCTTTCGCCCACTGGATGAAGTCGGCGACGATCAGGAAGTAACCCGAATAGTTCATGCGGGTGATGACGTCGATTTCGAACGCCAGCCGCGCGCGATAATCTTCTTCGGACACGCCTTGCGCCAATCCATGCGCCTTGAGGCGCTGCGTCAGCCCCTCCTCGGCCTGACGGCGCAATTCGTTGCCCTCTACGCTTTCGGCGTCGGCCGAATTGGCGCTGCCGACCACCGTGAAGCGCGGCAGGATCGGCTTGCGGGTCATCGGGCGGAACGAACAGCGCTTGGCGATCTCGACGGTCGATGCCAGCGCCTCCGGCAAATCGGCGAACAGCACCGCCATTTCGGCGCGCGTCTTGAAGCGATGATCTTGTGTCAGTTGATGGCGGTCGGTCTCCGAAATCAAACGCCCGCCCGCGATACACAGCAGCGCGTCATGCGCCTCGTAGTCATCGGCGCTGGCGAAATATGGCTGGTTGGTTGCGACCAGCGGTACATCATGCGCATAGGCGAGATCGACCAGCGTGCTTTCGCAACGCCGCTCGGCGTCAAGTCCGTGACGCTGCAGTTCGACATAGAGCCTATCGCCGAACAATGATTTCAGCCTGTCGAAGCGCGTGCGCGCCAATGCCGGTTGATCCGCCAGCAGCACCTGCGAGATCGGACCATCCGGCCCGCCAGTCAAGGCAACGAGGCCGACGGTCTCGCCGTCGAGCCATTCGAGCTTGATGCGCGGCGCTTCGTTGACGGGCGTGTCCATGAAGGCGCGTGAATTGAGTTTCATCAGGCTGCGATAGCCGTCATCGTTCATGGCCAGCAGCACGATCCGCGCGGCTGCCAGCGCGTTGCGCGCGGCCATGTCCTGATCGCCGAAATCGACCGCCATCGCGCAGCCGGTGATTGGTTGCACGCCGGACGATGCCAGCTTGTCGGAGAATTCCAGCGCGCCGAACATGTTGTCGTTATCGGTCAGCGCGAGTGCCGGTTGATGATCGGCCTTGGCCAATTCGGCCAGCTTGGCAATCGTCATCGACCCCTGAAGCAGCGAATAGGCCGAATGAACGTGGAGGTGGACGAAACCGGGATCCTGACTTGCGGATTTCGGCGATGCCGTCTTGGCAGCTTTGGGCATGAAAACCTTCGACGCATCGGGGATTGCGTTGCCAGCGAATGCCGACTCAGCGCCGCAATGGTGGTGCGCCGGTCCCCGCATGTCCACGCGGAACACTCAGACGCGCGAAGCCATCATCCTTATCCCCAGCGGCGGTGGATTTGCCGCTACTAGGCCTCACAGTTGGGGGATCAATTGCGCCCAGATAGCTACCATTCCGACGAACAGCACTATTGAGGCGAGCGCTGCGGCTTCTTCAACGAATGTCTTCAACATGGCTCGACTCCCGCGTTTGTTAGGATGATTCCTTTGAGAACATAAGAAGAACATTGTTCCTTTTTTGTTCTCAAAGTCAAGCGGAAGAAACAGGGGGCGGCGTCTCAGTTTCCCAGACTGAATTTTTTGGTTAGCGGCGCCTAAATGGCGCAATAATTTTCGCGCCAATCTCAGAAAACGCTTCGTAACGGTCCAACTCTATAAGCGGCGAAACCCTAGGAGCTATCAGCAATGAACGCTGCGCCATTTTGGCTGACTGGAATTTTGATGGGAGCTTTAATGCTCGGCTGTCTCTCAGCGCTATTGGGAGGCACGGTTGCTGGCCTACTGCTCAGCGCCTCAATCGGACTGCCATTCGGGTACTACGTGGCTCGACTCATCCTCAAAAAATTGAATTTACCACCCGGTGCAACGGGAGCAGAGGTCAGCGCAGCGGTAAAGTCTGCGACGAGAATCTAGAGAATTGAAATGGGAAGTCCCGTAATTTGGGTGGTCGCCTTTTTGTGTATCGCGATCGCACTCGCAATATCATCATGGGCTGGCCGCAGGTTCCAAGATTTCTGGCCCCGGCTCGGAGCAGCCATCATCGCATCGATCGTTGGCGTTTGTCTTTACCCCGTGCTGGCTGCTCTTTCGATGATTTTCGCGCCCGGAAAACTTTCCCCGCATTACCGCGCAATGCACGAAGTTGTTTTGATTGCAGACGTAGGGGTTGTCTTGGCTTCTTTGCTCGGAGCGTGGGTGTTGCCAATCATATTTTCGCCTAGGAACTCAAACTAGGACACTACCCAAGCTGGCAAAATCAGGCCGTTCCGGCATACCTAACAACTCGTATATTCGGGCCGGATACCCCAAATATTGCAGATCTGTCGGCTCGGCGCGACATCGTGAATTGACCGTCTGGGTTCGAACCGGTTTCAATCTGGTTCAACCAATGAAGCGACGGCCCTCTGCCGGACAGGAGATTTTAATGCGGATAATATTGTTGGCCTTGGCTGCCGCCGGCGCGGCTTTCACTTTGCCGTCCTCACCCGCCCAGGCGCGGGAATATCCGTTCTGCATCCAGAGCCGTGACACTGCGGGTCATGGCGATTGCAGCTATGCGACTTATAACGATTGCCAGATGGCCGTCTCAGGCCGTCGCGGCGGCTGCTACGTCAATCCCTTCATCGCCTATCAAGAGGTTGTGCCGGTGCGCCGCCCGCGCCGTGCGTATTATTGAGAGTTTATCTCACTCCAACTCGACGACCTTGCCCTCGACCACCGACACCCGGCGATCCATCCGGGCTGCAAGGTCCATATTGTGAGTGGCGATCAGCATCGCCACCTTCGTGGCTTTGACGAGCTGGTTGAGCGCCTTAAAGACGTGATCGGCCGTATGCGGATCGAGATTGCCGGTCGGCTCATCCGCGAACAACACGCGCGGCGCATTGGCAACGGCACGCGCAATTGCGACGCGTTGCTGTTCGCCGCCGGATAGTTCAGCCGGACGGTGGGTGACGCGCTCGGCCAGTCCCAGATAAGCAAGAATTTCCTGTGAGCGCTTCACGGTCTCCTTGCGCGACAGGCCGCGGATCATCTGCGGCATCATCACATTCTCAAGCGCGGTGAATTCCGGCAAAAGCCGATGCGACTGATAAACGAAGCCGATATCGGTGCGGCGAATTTGCGTGCGCTCAGCATCCGACAGACCCGACGTGGCGGAACCGCCTACATAGACTTCGCCTTCGTCCGCCTGTTCCAGCAATCCTGCGATATGCAGCAGCGTCGATTTGCCCGTACCCGACGGTGCGACCAGCGCCACCGACTGGCCTTCCCACAGTGCCAGCGTGGCACCGTCCAAAATGGTCAGCACCGCTTCGCCCTGATGATATCGCCGGCGAACCTCGTGCAGATAAACCACCGGAACGTCCGCTTCCCGCTGCTCCATCGGCTCGCTCATTCGTATCTGAGCGCTTCGATGGGATCGAGGCGCGCGGCGCGCCATGACGGATAAAGCGTCGCGAGAAATGACAGCGTCAGCGCCATGATGACGACGGCCGCGGTCTCGCCGACGTTCACATCGGCAGGAAGTTTTGAGAGGAAATACAGTTCGGGCGAAAACAGTTCGGTGTTCGTCACCCAGGAGATGAACTGGCGGATCGACTCGATGTTGAGACAAACCAGCAATCCGAGCAGAAATCCGACCAGCGTGCCGACCACGCCGATGGCCGCGCCCGTAATCAGAAACACCCGCATGATCGAGCCCTGAGATGCTCCCATCGTGCGCAGGATGGCGATGTCCTGGCCTTTGTCTTTGACCAACATGATGAGACCCGAGACGATGTTCAGCGCGGCGACCAAAACAATCAAAGTGAGGATCAGAAACATCACGTTGCGCTCGACCTGCAGCGCGTTGAAGAAGGTCGAATTGCGCTGTCGCCAGTCGACCATGAAGATCGGCCGTTGCGCGGCCTCGGTGACCAATTTTCGGAAGCCGTCGATCTTGTCTGGATTCGTCGTATAGACCTCGATCGAGGTGACGTCGTTGTTGCGGTTGAAATAGGCCTGCGCCTCGACCAGCGGCATGAACACGAAGGCGGCGTCGTATTCCGACATGCCGATCTCGAACACGGCGGCGACTTTATATGGCTTGATGCGCGGCGTTGTGCCCATCGGCGTTACAGCCCCGCGGGGTGCTACGAGCGTGACGCTGTCGCCTGCGCGCAATGACAGCTGATCCGCAAGCCGGCGGCCGATGGCAACGCCCTGGCCTTCATCGAAGCCTTCCAAAGTGCCTTGGCGGATGTTCTTGGCGATCGATGTGAGGTTGTTGAGATCCGCCGAGCGGATGCCGCGCACCAGAACGCCGGCGGCATTGAACGGCGACGACGCCAGCGCCTGCCCCTCAATGATGGGGGCCGCGAGCTTGATGCCTTTGACCTTGCTGATGCGATCGGCGACGTCCTTCCAGTCGGTGAGCGGCGACTCCAGCGGCTGCACGAGAAGATGGCCGTTGAGGCCGAGAATCTTGTCGAGCAGTTCGGTGCGAAAGCCATTCATCACCGCCATGACGATGATAAGCGTGGCGACGCCGAGCATGATGCCGAGAAAGGAAAAACCGGCGATGACCGAAATGAAACCTTCCTTGCGCCGCGCCCGCAGATAGCGGGACGAGAGCAGCCATTCGAAGGCTGCGAAAGGTGGGGTCCGAACTGGTTCGCTCATGTTGTTTCCATGGTCCGGATTTTCACACGAATCGGGCTAATTCTAGTCGCGCGCGAGCGTAACCGCGACTGGCTAGATGCCGATTACTGTGCGAATCGCGCAATCGCCTCATCGAGGCTCATAAATTCGCGTGATCCGTCGCGGCGTTGCTTGATTTCGACTTTGCCCTCGGCCAGTCCCTTCGGGCCGATCAGCACCTGCCACGGAATGCCGATCAGGTCGGCGGTGGCAAATTTGCCGCCGGGACGCTGGTCGGTGTCATCGTAAAGCACATCGACGTTCTTGGCGGTCAAAGCGGCATACAACTTCTCGCAGGCCGCATCGGTGTCCTCACCGCCCTGTTTCAGATTGAGGATCGACACCTTGAAGGGTGCCACCTCCTCCGGCCACTGAATGCCGTTCTCGTCGTGACAAGCCTCAATGATCGCGCCGACAAGGCGCGAGACGCCGACGCCATACGAGCCGCCATGAACCGGCACCTCGACGCCGTCCGAACCTGACACCTTGGCCTGCATCGCGTCGGAATATTTTGTGCCAAAATAGAATATCTGGCCGACTTCGATGCCGCGTGTATTCACGCGCTTGTTCTCCGGCACTTCTTTTTCAAAGCGCGCTGCGTCGTGAACATCTTCGGTGGCGGCGTAAAGATCGGTCCATTGCTTGATGATCGGCGACAGATCGCCGTTGTAATCGACGCTCGCGTCCGGCACCGGCAGATCAAGCACGTCCTTGTTGCAAAACACGGCCGACTCGCCGGTCTCGGCAAGCACGATGAATTCATGAGACAGATCGCCGCCGATGGGGCCTGTCTCGGCGCGCATCGGAATGGCTTTGAGACCCATGCGGGCGAAGGTGCGCAAATACGCGACGAACATCCGGTTGTAGGACAGACGTGCGGCGGCTTCGTCGATATCGAACGAATACGCATCCTTCATCAGAAATTCGCGGCCGCGCATCACGCCAAATCGTGGCCGCTGTTCGTCGCGGAATTTCCACTGGATGTGATAGAGATTGAGCGGCAGGCTGCGATACGATTTCACGTAGGCGCGGAAAATCTCGGTAATCATTTCCTCGTTGGTCGGCCCATAGAGCAATTCGCGCTTATGGCGATCGGCAATGCGCAGCATCTCCGGCCCATACGCATCGTAGCGCCCGCTCTCGCGCCACAAATCCGCAAGCTGCAACGTCGGCATCAAAAGCTCGATCGCGCCCGCGCGATCCTGCTCCTCGCGCACGATCTGCTCGATCCTTTTCAGCACGCGAAAGCCCAACGGCAGCCACGCATAGATTCCAGCGGCTTCCTGCCGCATCATGCCCGCGCGCAGCATCAGGCGATGCGAGACGATCTCCGCTTCTTTCGGAGTTTCTTTGAGAATTGGCAGGAAGAAGCGCGTCAGCCGCATGGCAAAACTCGTGAATCGGAGGGCAATCTGGTTTCGTCACTGAAACCGGATTAACCGCCAAAACACAAGGGCCGCCTAGTGCTTGTGCTCCATCGGCATCGCGCCGGATGATTTCGGCCCGGTCGCGCCGATGGCATCGACCTTGAATTCCACATCGACCTTGCCGGCCTTCTCGAACTGCAATTGTCCGTTGACCGTGGCGCCCTCTTTGAGCGGCTCTTTCAGGTCCATGAACATGAGGTGAAAGCCGCCCGGCTCCAGCTTGATCGTTTCTCCCGGCTTGATCTCGATGCCATTCGGCAGCGGCCGCATCGTCATCACGCCGCCGTCCATTTTCATTTCATGGATCTCGCCGTGATCGGCGACCGACAGCGAAACGCCGGTCAGGCGATCCGGGGTTGTGCCGTTGTTGGTGATCGACAAATAGCCGCCGCCAATTTTTGCCCCGCCCGGTGTGGCGCGGGTCCACGGATGGCCAATTGTTAGGTCGCCAACTTTAAAGCCGTGCGCGGCTGCGGCACCCGCGAGCGACAACGCGACGGCGAGCGCGCACATGGTTGCTTGAATAAGTTTCATCATTTTCTTTTTTCCTGGGTGACTTTAGAATTTGAGGCGAATGTCCGCCACATAGGTGCGGCCGGGGAACGGATGAAACAGCGCGTAACGGGTGTCGCCGATGTTATCGATGCCGAAACTGACGGTGGCATTCTCGGTGGCCTTGCGCTGGACGCGCAAATCGACAACCGAAAAGCCGTCGAAGGCCTGATACACATGCGGCACCACATCGGTGTTGTCGAGCGTGGAAAACTGTTTGCCGCTGTATCGTCCCGCGATTGTGAACGACCAGTACGCATCCGGGCGATACGTCATTCCAGCGGTCGCGCGCCACATCGGAATGTTCGGCACGCGCCTGCCGACAGACTTCGTGCCGGTGGTGCTCACGAAAGACGGATTGCTCAAGATACGCGAGTCCACATAGGTGACGCTGCCGAACACCTCCATGCCGTCGATCACCACATTGTCCTTCTGCGCGGCGAGCTCGACGCCGCGATTGCGGATTTTGTCGACATTGGTGGTGAAGCTCGCAAGGCGCCCCGTGCCGTCGTTGAGCGACGTCAATTGTGAGATCAAGGCGTCGCGAACATCCTCGTTGAAGAATGACAGTCGCAGCTTGCCGTCGTGGGTAAGGGCGCATTCCGTGACATTTGTGCGCTGCCGCAAATCTAGACGATCGATGCCGAAAAACGTGACAACGCGAAATCATTCCGCTACAGAAAGCGCTCAGGCCGACGAGTTTATTCGCGTCGTCTGGTGGTCCAAGTCTCGGGAGGAGCCCTGGCGCGCACAAGCAGCGTCGCCCCGTTCAATCAAGGATAAATCCGAACCGTTACGGGGAAAATATAGGGTCGACACAAGTTTGAGAGCGGGACTTCGGTCTCGCTCTTTTTTTTGTCGCGCTACAGCGGAAAGCCCATCATCTTCGACAGACGTTCAATGTTGAAATAGTCCGCGCGATACGCCGCCGTGCCAATTGCAAACAGCACGAGCGAAATCGCCGTGGTCCAGATCACCTTCCGCAACATTCCCGGCAGGCTCGGCGCGCCGGGATCGGTGCCTGCGATCTCCTCGCCTGCTTCGCGCTGACTGCGGACGCCGAACGGCAGCACGGCGAACAGAACGATCCACCAAAGCACGAAGAAAATCGCTATTCCCGAACTGATGCTCATACGTCAGGCCTGTTCGATTTCGACAAGCGCACCGGAAAAATCCTTCGGGTGCAAAAACAACACCGGCTTGCCATGCGCGCCGATGCGTGGATTGCCGTCGCCCAGCACCCGCGCGCCCTCCGCGATCAAGGTGTCGCGCGCGGCGATGATATCCGGCACTTCGTAGCAGATATGATGAATGCCGCCATCGGCATTCCGATCGAGAAATTTCGCAATCGGGGATTCTTGGCCAAGCGGCTGGATGAATTCGATCTTGGTGTTGGGCAACGTCGCGAACACCGCGATGACGCCGTGCTCGGGCAGCGGCACGGCATCGGAAATCTCCGCGCCGAACGCTTTGCCATAGATGCGCGCGGCGCTCACGGCGTCCTTGACCGCGATGGCAACGTGATTGAGCCGGCCTAGCATGATGTCTCCGTTAAACCATCAGCACATGAACGTAGCACATCGTCTTCTTGCCCCACTGCTCGTTGATCTCGGCCCGCAC
>JBBRGE010000071.1:0-8361 GCA_038241045.1 Hyphomicrobiales bacterium
AAATCAGCGCTGGACGGCAGGGCCCCCAAAAAGGTCATCGTCGTTCCGCAGAGGATCGTAAATGTCGTGGTTTGATAAGCGCATAGCGGCGCGGCTGATCGTCTTGGCGGCACTGGCCGCCATCACCACCGGCTGCTTTCAGCCAATGTATGCCGAACGCGGGCCGGACGGCACGCCGGGGCTGCGCGACAAGCTTTTGGGCGTGGAAGTTCCACCGTTGAATCTGCCGAACGGATCTCGTGAAGCGCGCGTCGGCCTCGAAATTCGAAACTCGCTGATGTTCAGCATGTATGGCGCCGCCGTCGGCGGCCCCACGACCCATCGCCTCTTGATGAAGATCTCGACCACGCGGCTATCGATCATCATTGACCCGAACACCGCGTTGGCCAATGCCGAGAATTACGGCATCAACGCCACCTATGAACTGAAAGACAACACCACTGACAAGACCGTACTCACCGGCACGACGTTCTCGCGCGTGTCTTACGATATTCCGGGGCAGACCCAGCGCTTCGCACGTTCGCGCGGATTGCGCGATGCCGAGGATCGCGCCGCCAAGGTGATCGCCGACAATATCAATCAGCGGCTGGCATCGTTCTTCGCGGCGGGGACATAAGCGAAATCGTGGTCGCGCTTCGCGGACGAGACATCGACGCATTCCTGGCCAAGCCCGACCCGGCACGTCCTATCATTCTGCTTTACGGTCCTGACACAGGCCTCGTGCGCGAGCGCGCCGACGCGCTGATGGCGTCCGCCGTAGATGATCCGAGCGATCCGTTTTCTCTGGTCAGACTGGATGGCGACGAGCTCGCATCGGAGCCGTCGCGGCTGGTCGATGAGGCAATGACAATACCGATGTTTGGCGGACGCCGCGCCATCAGAATACGTGCCGGGGGAAAGAGCTTCGCGGCAGGAATCGACACCCTCGCGGGCATGAACCCGAAAGACTGCCGCATCGTCATTGAGGCTGGTGAGTTACGCCCAGATGCACCTCTTCGCAAAGCCTGTGAGAAGGCGAAGTCTGCCGTGGCGATTGCCTGCTACGCCGACGGCGTGCGCGAACTCGAACGCCTGATCGATGATGAGCTTCGTACTTCGAATCTGAAGATTGCGTCCGACGCACGCGCCACGCTTGCATCATTGCTCGGCGGCGACCGGCAGGCCTCGCGCAACGAAATCCGCAAGCTCGCGCTCTACGCCCATGGGAAAAATGAAATCACGCTGGACGACATTTCCGCCATCGTCACCGACGCGTCGGGTCTCGCACTCGATCCGATCATCGACAACGCCTTTGCGGGACGGCCAGCGGATGTGGAAAGAGCCTTCACCAAGGCGATAGCGTCAGGCATCAATCCGAACCAGATACTGATGGCGGCGCAGCGGCAGGCGGCTGCGCTTCACAAGGCGCGACTGTCGGTCGATGAAGGCCGAATGGAATCCGATGTCGTCGAGAGCGGATTTCCCCGGCTGCATTTTTCGCGCAAACCGCTTGTCGAGACGGCGTTGCGCAATGCCAATACAGATCGGCTTCTCAAGGTGATCTCGCAGCTTGCCGAAGCCGTGCTGGAGATGCGCAAGCAGTCGGACCTGGCCGATACAATCGCCCAGCGCGCGCTGCTGGCGATTGCGGTCAACGCGCGCCGTCGCGGTTAGCGCAAGAAACACCCTATTTGCGGCGCGATTCGAGACGGCGAACAATATCATCGAGCTGATCGAGATCGCGGTATCTGATCTGCACCGCGCCCCCCGGATCGCGATGCTCGACGCTGACTTTCAATCCGAGCACATCGCTGACGCGCCGCTCCAGCGCCACCGTGTCGGGATCCTTCTTCGCGGCAGTACCCTTCCCGCCGCGAGTTTTCTGCGGCTTGCGCTGCGGCACACCCTCGTCATGCGCAAGCGCCTCGGCCTGACGCACCGTCATACCCTCATCGACAATTCTTTTTGCGGCAGCGGCTGCGTCCGGCACGCCGATCAAAGCGCGCGCGTGGCCAGCGGAAAGTTTGCCCTCCGCGATAAATTTCTGAACTTCATTCGGCAGTTTCGTCAGCCGCATCATGTTGGCGACATGGCTGCGGCTTTTGCCGACGATCTTGGCGATGTCTTCCTGGCTGCGTTTGAACTCGGCGGCGAGCGCGTGATAGCCCTGCGCCTCTTCCATCGCATTCAGGTCCGAGCGCTGGACGTTTTCGATGATGGCGATTTCGAGCGCATCGCTGTCGTTCACATCGACGGTGACGATCGGCACATCATGAAGGCCGGCGCGCTGCGACGCGCGCCAGCGCCGCTCTCCTGCGATGATTTCAAAACGATCCGCCGCGCCTTTGACGGGACGCACGACAATCGGCTGGATCACGCCGTGCCGCTTGATGGACTCGGCAAGCTCGGTAAGTTCAGTGTCAGAGAACGTGCGGCGCGGATTGCGCGGGTTGGCTTTCAGAAATTCGATAGGGACTTTGCGCGGCGTTGCCTTTGCGGGGCGATCATGATGTGCCGCCTCGCCGCCAACGTCACCGATCAGGCTGGCAAGACCCCGGCCCAATCGCGAACGCGCTTCGTCGGCCATCGCCATCTCCCTTATGGTCTCCCTTGCACTCACACGACTCAAGGCAAGCCTCCCGTTACAATCTCAAAGCAAAGAAGTCAGTGCGTGCGCAGTTCGCGCTCGCGCTGGATCACTTCGGTGGCGAGCTTGAGGTAAGCCTCGCTGCCGATGCATTTGAGATCGTAAACCAGAACAGGCTTGCCGTAGGACGGCGCTTCCGAGATACGCACGTTGCGCGGGATCATGGTGTCGTAAACTTTCTTGCCCATGAACTGGCGCACGTCGGCCACGACCTGGTTCGACAAATTGTTGCGCGCGTCGAACATCGTCAGCACAATGCCGTGAATCGTCAGCGTGGGATTGAGAGTAGTGCGGACCTGCTCGACCGTTTGCAGAAGCTGCGACAATCCTTCGAGCGCGAAGAACTCACACTGCAGCGGAACCAGGATCGCATGCGACGCCGCCATCGCATTCACCGTTATGAGATTGAGCGACGGCGGGCAATCGACCAGCACGTAGGTGTAGTCGTTGTCCTTGTCCAAGCCTTCGTTCAGATCGGCCAGCGCCGTGCGCAGACGGAATGCGCGATCGCGCGTTGAGCCGAGTTCGAGTTCGAGCCCTGACAAATCCATCGTCGATGATGCGATGTGCAGACGCGGCACTGCGGTTGGCATGATCGCGTCGCGCAACTTCGCTTCGCCGATCAGCACGTCATAGGTCGAGCAGTTGCGAGTGCGGCGATCGATGCCGAGACCGGTGGACGCGTTGCCTTGAGGATCGAGATCGACGATCAGCACGCGCTCGCCGATAGCGGCCAAAGCCGTGCCGAGGTTGATCGCGGTCGTGGTTTTGCCGACGCCGCCCTTTTGATTGGCGAGCGCCAAAATTCGAGGATGGCCGTCATGATGGGCCGGTCTGTTTTCGCCGCCAAATATCCCGTTCATGTCGATCATCCTACACCTGCTTCACTTGCTGCAGCGCAGCATTCTAGCGCCGACTTATCGATTTCACTTCGACGATCCAACCATCGCCGGTCAGGCTTGGATGGGTATGATGCTCGATTGTCCAGTATTTAGTAGCTTCAGTCAATTCAAGCTCTACATCTTGTCCTTTGAGAAAAAGCGCCTTTGCGCCGCGGTTCACAAGGGGTTCAACATAACCGAGCAATAAATGTAGTGGAGCGACCGCGCGCGCTGTGACGCAATCGATGGCCGAACTAGACCTATCCACATAATCCTCGATGCTCGACAGATGAACCGCACCGGGAGCTTTTGCGACTCGCAAAGCCTCGCGCAAAAACGCAGCCTTCTTGGCATTGCGTTCAATGAGATCGACTGTCGTATTTTCTTTTTCGGCGAGCGCGCATGCGAGAACGACGCCGGGAAATCCGCCGCCGCTGCCGAGATCGGCCCATGATTTTGCCGATGGCGCGAGACTCAAAAGCTGCAGCGAATCGGCGATGTGGCGGGTCCAGAGGCGCGGCAGTTCCGACGACGCCATCAGATTTGTTTTCGCCTGCCATTCGTCCAGCAACGCGACGAAGCTGTCGAGACGGCTTTCTGTTTCACGTGAAACAGGCTTGAGAGCCAAGGCCGCGGCTTTGTCGGATGCAGAGATCGGCGATCGTTTTCCGTCGGTCACGGGTGTCACCCGTCAGGCCGAGATCGATGTGGGCGTGATCGAACCAGGCTTGCGCGCCTGACGCCGCAGATAGGCCGCGAGAATGGCCAACGCCGCCGGCGTCATCGCCTCGATGCGCCCCGCCTGCCCGATGGTGCGCGGACGGTGGGCATCTAGCTTCTGCCGCGCTTCATTCGAAAGTCCTGGGACCGCTGAATAATCGACATCCGTCAGCACGAGGCTTTCATCGCGGCGGAATGCGTCCACATCGGCCGCCTGGCGCGACAGATAGACATCGTATTTCGCGTCGATTTCGAGATGGGTGGCGATGACCGATTCGATCTCGTTGAGCTGCGGCCAGATCGACGACACTTGCGCCCAGCTCACATCCGGATAGGCAAGCAATTCAAATGCCGTGCGGCGCTGACCGTCGCGGTTGAGAGCGAGTCCATGTTTGGCCGCTTCGTTCGGCGTGATCGACAGCGACTTCGACATTGCTTTCGCAGAAGCCAAATCCGCCATTCGTTTCACGTGAAACATTGCACGCTTTTCGCCGACGCAGCCCAACGCAATTCCGCGATCCGTGAGGCGCTGATCGGCATTGTCGGCACGCAGTGTGAGGCGATATTCGGCGCGCGACGTGAACATCCGATAGGGCTCTGAGATGCCGCGAGAGGTGAGGTCGTCGATCATGACGCCGAGATATCCATCGGCCCGGTCAAACATCACCGGCGACCATCCGCCAGCCAGCAGCGCGGCATTCAGACCAGCCGCGAGCCCCTGCGCGGCAGCCTCTTCGTAGCCTGTAGTGCCGTTGATCTGGCCTGCGAGAAACAGCCCCGGAATCCGCCTGGTTTGCAGCGTTGGATCGAGTTCGCGAGGGTCGACATGATCGTATTCGATGGCATATCCCGGACCTACCATCCGCACATTTTCGAGACCCGGAATTGTCGCGAGAAGCGCCTGCTGCACGTCCTCAGGCAGCGATGTCGAAATGCCGTTGGGATAGACCGTCGTGTCGTCGAGACCTTCGGGCTCCAGAAAAATCTGATGCCCGTCGCGGTCGCCGAAGCGAACGATCTTGTCTTCGATCGACGGGCAATAGCGCGGGCCGCTGCTCGTGATCTGACCCGAATACATCGGCGAGCGGTGGACGTTGGCGCGGATGATGTCGTGCGTCGCCTTCGTCGTGCGCGTGATGCCGCATTCGATCTGCTGCGTCGTGATGCGATCCGTCATCACCGAAAAGGGTTCGATGGGATCGTCGCCGGGCTGCATTTCCACAGCGGACCAATTGATCGTCGATCCATCGAGGCGCGGCGGCGTGCCGGTCTTCAGACGACCGAGCGTAAAGCCTGCCTGCTCGAAAGATTTTGAAAGCCCCATCGCGGGAGCCTCGTCGATGCGTCCTGCCGGCCAGTTCTTTTCGCCGAGATGAATCAGGCCCCGCAGAAATGTGCCGGTCGTGATGACGATGGCACCTGCTGAAATCTCAACGCCATCGCCGAGACGAATGCCGCGAATCTTTCCATCATTGAGAAGAAGCTCATCGGCCTCACCTTCAATCACCGTCAGGTTTTTGGTTTCCCGAATCGCGGCCTGCATCGCGGCTGCATAGAGCTTGCGGTCGATCTGGGCGCGGGGTCCGCGCACGGCCGGACCCTTTCGGCGATTGAGAACGCGAAACTGGATGCCGCCCTGGTCGGCAATTCGGCCCATCAAGCCGTCGAGCGCATCGACTTCCCGGACCAGGTGTCCTTTCCCCAATCCGCCAATTGCAGGATTGCAGGACATCGCGCCGACGGTCGAAAATTTATGCGTCACCAGCGCGGTCTTCGCGCCCATGCGCGCGGAGGACGCCGCAGCTTCACAGCCGGCGTGGCCGCCTCCAATCACGATAACGTCGAAAGATGAGCTCATGGACGGCGTTCTATCGCGGAGCCGCGAATGCTCAAAGACGAAAGCGATGTTTCATGTGAAACAGGCGCAGAGTTGGGAGTTGTTTCACGTGAAACAACCCAAATTATTTTCCGATGCAGAATTCCCGGAAAATCACGTCCAGTATGTCCTCAACGTCAACCCTGCCGGTGAGTCTTCCCAAGGAATGAACTGCAATTCTAAGATGTTCGGCGAGTAATTCATCGCCATTTTCGGGTGAATTAAAGGCACTTCCCAGCGAATCGGCGGTTTCGCGGAGCAAAGTCCGATGCCGCACGCGACTGATGAGCGCGCTTTCGCCGGCCCCGAAAAAAATCTCCGCGAACGAAATCAAACGCGTCACCAACTCCGCGACACCGTCGCCGCGCGCTGCAGAAATATCAAACGCGTGCGCACGCGGTTCGGGTTGGGCCGTAACGCGCGACGCCACATCAATCTTATTGCGGACCGTCCAGACCGGCGCGTGATTCTCCGCACTGTCCATCGCGAGCTCAATCGCGTCGCTGGCATCGACCAGCCACAACACCAAATCCGCTGTCCGCGCCCGTTCACGCGCACGTCGCACACCTTCCTGCTCGACCGGATCGGACGTGTCGCGAATGCCGGCGGTGTCGATCAGCGTGACGGGGAACCCGTCGAGATCGAGATGCACTTCGATGACGTCACGCGTGGTGCCGGCGTAAGGCGACACAATCGCCGCCTCGCGCCGCGCGAGGCGATTGAGCAGTGTGGATTTACCAGCATTCGGCGGACCCGCAATCGCAACCACAAGTCCGTCGCGGAGGCGTTCGCTTTGAGCCTGCGCCCCAACGACTTCTTCAATTTCAAGTTTCAACGCGGAAATTTTCTTCAGTGCAGGCGCGACCAATTCTGCGGAGACATCGCCCTCGTCCGAGAAGTCGATCCCGGCTTCGATCAGCGCCGAGGCTTCGATGATTTGCCTGCGCCAGCTCTCGGCTTTTTCGCCGAGCAATCCTTTGAGCTGTCGCAGTGCCTGGCGGCGCTGACGGTCCGTGTCGGCGTGAATGAGATCGTCGAGGCCTTCGGCTTCGGTCAGATCGAGTTTGCCGTTCTCGAAAGCGCGTCGCGTAAATTCTCCCGGCTCCGCCGGACGCAACCCTTCGATTTTTTCGAGCGCTTCGAACAGCGCGGCGATAACCGCGCGGCCGCCGTGGATTTGAAATTCCGCGATGTCTTCGCCGGTGGCCGATTGCGGTGCCGGAAACCACAACGCCACGGCTTCATCGATGGCGTTGCCGCCCGAGTCGCGCAGCGTCGTGACAAGTGCGGTTCGTGGCTCCGGCAATCTTTTGCAAAGTTTTTCAAGGGCGATTCGGGCCCGCGGACCCGACACACGCACAATCGCAATCGCCGCAGGAGGGCGGCCCGATGACAGCGCAAAAATAGTTTGTTCGCGAGACTGCATCGCTCTTTTTGTCGGGAGCCACGCACCAACACAAGGAAAAGCCTAACGAATTCTTAAATTGCTGCAGTCTCTGGGTGCAGCAAAAATAATGCTGCGTCGCAATAATTGCGCAATGGCGAAACGGTGACGGAAAACTGACCGACTTGGAATCGAGTGGCGAGACTGTGACGCGGCCAATTCTCTCTGCTTCACCCGAGAAAATTCGCGGTCGCTGTTATTTGGCGGTCTCGATGATCGCCGACAACGACGCGCGCTGCTTCCCGGCCGAATCGAAATTATCCGGCGCCAGCCATTTTTCATAAGCAGCCTTCAGCCTCGGCCACTCGTCGTCAGTTATTGCAAACCACGCCGTATCCCGGCTGTGACCTCTCACAACCATGTGGTTGCGGAAAATTCCCTCGAATTGAAATCCAAGACGCAGCGCGGTTCGCCGCGACGGCGCGTTGAGCGAATTGCATTTCCATTCGTAACGGCGATAGCCAAGATCGTCGAACACATGACGCATCATCAGAAACATCGCCTCGGTCGAGGCGCGGGTTTGTTTGAGCTCGTCGGAATAATGAATGCTGCCGACCTCGATCACGCCGTTGGCGGGGTCCATCCGCATGTAGGACGCGATGCCGCCGGCGCGGCCCGCCGCAAGATCGATGATCGCATAACAGACGTTTCCGGGTGCGGTTGCCGATTCGGCGAGCCACTGGCGGAGTCCGGCGTCGTCGGCGAACGGGCCGTGAAACAGATATGTCCAGGAATTCGGGTCGGTGGTCCTGAACGCCGCGACCAGATCGTCGCCGTGTTTCTTGGGATCGAGCGGCTCAAGCCGCGCATAACG
>JBBRGE010000072.1:0-8339 GCA_038241045.1 Hyphomicrobiales bacterium
CCGTAACGGTACAATCTACACCGGCGTGACGTCCAATATTATGAAGAGGGCGTTTGAACATCGAACCGGTTTGACCACGGGATTCACGAAACGGTACAACTGTTCCCGTTTGGTCTACTTTGAACTTCATGCAACCATGCCGGAAGCCATTGCTCGCGAAAAGGCAATCAAAGGCGGCTCGCGGACGAGAAAAATCGCTTTGATAGAGCAAGCCAATCCACAATGGCGTGACCTATTTGACGACATTGCGGGCTAGGTCGTCATTGCGAAACGATGGTAGCTGACGAAACATCCAAAGCAACCTAGAGACGCATTAGCCATTTGGCTCTGGATTGCTTCGCTTCGCTCGCAATGACGACCGGAGGTATCTCGCCGCTAGAAATGCTTTGAAACGCCATTCCTTCATGCTATGGACCACCGCCAACCCCACCGATGGGCTTCGATTCGAGCGCGCTTTTGCAAGCGGCGCTCTATCCCGCACATCCTGAGGTTTTAGTCGCGGCGTGAGCGCTGCGTGAACGGAGTTGGCAATGGCAGGCAACAGGTTGGATCAGGGCATTCGCGAAGCATTCACGTTCGACGACGTGCTGCTCAAGCCGGGTCTCTCCGACATCATGCCCTCCGACGCCGATATCCGCACGCATCTCACGCGCGCCATTCCGCTCAACATTCCGATCATCGCGTCCGCAATGGACACCGTCACCGAAGCCGGCATGGCGATCGCGATGGCGCAGGCCGGCGGCATCGGCGTCATTCACCGCAATTTCGATCCGGACGGGCAGGCCGCCCAAGTGCGCCAGGTGAAGAAATTCGAATCCGGCATGGTGGTCAATCCGCTCACCATCGGCCCCGACGCCAAGCTCGCCGACGCGCTGGAGATGATGCGCGATCATGGATTCTCCGGAATTCCGGTGGTGACCGGCGCATCGAAAGGCGTCCCCGGTAAACTGGTCGGTATCCTGACCAACCGCGACGTGCGGTTCGCCACCGATCCGAACCAAAAAGTTTCCGAACTGATGACGCACGAAAATCTCGTCACGGTACGGGAAGGCGTCAACCAGACCGAAGCCAAGAGGATGCTGCATCAGAACCGCATCGAGAAGCTGCTGGTGGTGGACGATCAATACCGCTGCGTCGGTCTCATCACCGTCAAGGACATGGAAAAGGCCGTGGCCTATCCGTTGGCGTCCAAGGATTCGCAGGGACGTCTGCGCGTGGCCGCCGCAACGACGGTGGGCGACGGCGGATTCGAGCGCACCGAAAAACTGATCGACGCCGGTGTCGATGTCATCGTGGTCGATACCGCGCACGGCCATTCGATGCGCGTGCTGGAAGCGGTGACGCGCATCAAGAAACTGTCCAACGCCGTGCAGATTATCGCAGGCAATGTCGCCACGTCCGAAGGTACGCAAGCGCTGATCGATTCCGGCGCGGACGCCATCAAGGTCGGCATCGGTCCGGGTTCGATCTGCACCACGCGCATTGTCGCGGGCGTCGGCGTTCCTCAACTCACCGCGATCATGGATGCGGTCGAGGCCGCGAAGAAGTCCAACATTCCGGTGATCGCCGACGGCGGCATCAAGTATTCGGGCGACCTTGCGAAAGCACTCGCCGCAGGCGCGGATATCGCGATGGTCGGCTCGTTGCTGGCCGGCACCGACGAGACTCCCGGCGAGGTGTTTCTGTGGCAGGGGCGTTCTTACAAGGCGTATCGCGGCATGGGGTCGGTCGGTGCGATGGCGCGCGGCTCGGCGGATCGTTATTTCCAGCAGGACATCAAAGACACGCTCAAGCTGGTGCCGGAAGGTATCGAGGGGCAGGTGCCGTATAAGGGGCCGGTCGCCAATGTGTTGCATCAGCTCGCGGGCGGCCTGCGCGCAGCGATGGGTTATGTTGGCGCCAAGGACATCAATCAGTTTCACGAGAAGGCGCAGTTCGTGCGCATCACCGGCGCGGGTCTGCGCGAGAGCCACGTCCACGACGTGACTATTACGCGCGAAAGTCCGAATTATCCCGGCAGCGGTTAACGCCTTCGGCAAATATTGAACGCCACAGCTCACTGAAACGCGCTACACTTCGCGCATAGCAATCATATTGCTTTGCAAAATATTCACCGGCTGGATTTTAAACACCGCCGCATCAAACAAGAAATGAAACGTTATGGTTGACTGGACAGACGAAAAAATTTCGGCACTTGCAGATCAAGACCTGAAAAATCTGCTCGCGAACGCTGAGAAGAGGTCGGTCGCCGACATCGTCGAGAAGTGCAAGGCCGAACAGGCCAAGCGCCATGCCTTGAAGCCGCGCAAGGAAGGCAAGCCGCGTTCCGAACTGAAAGAGTTCGAACACCAGATGTCCGAGCAGCTTGCGACCGTCGGAAAGGACGTCGCGGGCAAATACGATCTGTCTGAAGCGACCGCAAAGGCGAAATCCGAAGGCGTCAAGGGATTCAAGTCGCACAAGCTGCTCGATGCGAAGGGTTATGCGAAGTTGGGAGGCATGCAGCGCGACGGCTCGGTGGCAATCGAGCGCTACATTTCCTATCGGGTCGGCGACAGCACCGTCTATCTCGGCGTGTTTCTGCCGAAGGGCGCGGGTGTCGAGGATCACGAATTCCATGTGATCGCGCCGGGCGCGATGCTGGATGGCGGCAAGCCGGTGGCGCAGATTCGTCCCAGCGCCACCGAAAAACAGAAACAGCCCGCCGACAGCGGGTTGTCATTCAAGGATTTGCCGAGTGCAGCTGCGGCCTTCGACAAAGCGCTGGCGAAAATCACGGCGTGAAATAACATTTGTCATTGCGAGCGTAGCGAAGCAATCCAGCACTTTTTGAGAAAGATGGATTGCTTCGTCGCAAGCGCTCCTCGCAATGACGCTCTTAAATCGTTGACAAGACATCAGAGGAAACATCATGGCCCAATCCGCAAAGCGCGTCGTTCTTGCATCCCGTCCGGTCGGCGAGCCGAAGCCGGGCGATTTTCGTATTGAGGATTATGCGCCGCCATCACCGAACGACGGGCAGGTTTCGCTGCGCACGATCTGGCTGTCGCTCGATCCTTACATGCGCGGCCGCATGAGCGACGGCCCGTCGTATTCGGCCCCTGTGCCCATCGACGGCGTGATGGAAGGCGGCGCGGTCTGCGAAGTGGTTGAATCCAAATTTCCGAATCTGGCGAAAGGCGACATCGTGCTGTCGCATACCGGATGGCAGCAATACGCGGTTGCCGACGGCAAGGTGCTGCGCAAGGTCGATCCGAAAATCGCGCCGATCTCCACGGCAGTCGGCGTGCTCGGCATGCCGGGCATGACGGCCTACACAGGCTTGCTCGAAATCGGAAAACCGAAAGCAGGCGAGACGGTGGTGGTCGCGGCAGCGTCCGGCGCGGTCGGCTCGGCGGTCGGGCAGATTGCAAAGATCAAGGGCGCGCGCGCGGTCGGCATCGCGGGGGGCAAGGACAAGTGCGACTACGTCAAGAAAGAACTTGGCTTCGACGAATGCATCGATCACCGCGATCCCGACATGGCGGCGAAACTGAAAGAGGCTTGCCCGAAAGGCATCGACGTCTATTTTGAAAACGTCGGTGGCAAAGTGTTCGAGGCGGTGTTTCCGCAGCTCAATGCTTTCGCGCGAATTCCGGTGTGCGGCCTGATCGCCGACTACAACACGATCTTCGGCAAGGATACGCCGGCCCCGAAGTGGACGAATTCGATAATGCGCGCCATTCTGGTGAAGCGGCTGAATTTCCGCGGTTTCATCGTCAGCGACTTCAACGCGATGTATCCTGATTTCATCCGCGACATGCCGCAGTGGATTCGCGACGGCAAGGTCAAGCACAGGGAATTCGTCACCGAGGGACTGGAAAGCGCGCCGGAGGCTTTCATGGGTCTGTTGAAGGGCGCGAATTTCGGCAAGCAGCTCGTGCGTGTCGGGCCAGACAAAGCGTAGGCATGATCCCGAAAAGTGGACGCCGGTTTTCGGATAAGATCATCTAACGCTTTGCTTCAGAAGCAAAGATCAGTGACGCGCTGGCCGGATTTGGTCGTGAGCGTGACCGGACATTTCATTTTATTGAGGGCTGCTTTGGCATCGGCGCTGCCGAGCGCTGCGGCTTTCTCGTAATATGTTTTTGCTGCTGTCTCGCTTTTCGGACCGCCGCGCCCCGCGAGCGAAAAATCACCCGCACGCTCCAGCGCGCCGACGTGGTCGCGCGCGGCGGCTTTCTCGTAAAGTGCACGCGCTGCCGCGTCGTCTTTCGGCCCGCCGTCGCCTTGCTCGGTCATGAGGCCGAGCTGAAACATCGCATCGGCATTGTTGCCTTCAGCCGCTTGCGCGAAAAGACTCCGCGCCTTGACGTAATCCACCGGCACGCCGTCGCCGGTCGCATACGTCATCGCCATGCTGTTGAGCGCGACCGGATCGCCGGCCTGCGCCGCGCGCTCGAACATCTTGCGCGACTCGCCGCTGCGCGCGCCGCCGCCCGCGCTCTTGTCGAGCGAAGCAAGACTGGCCATCGCTGACGTGCTGCCTTGATTGGCCGCACGGCGATAGGCGGCGATGGCTTCCTGCGATTGGCCGCCCGCCTCATAGGCGCGACCGAGCTGGAAGCTGAGGCGGCGCGACGCCTTGGCTGATGTAGCCGCCTGTCTGCAATATTTGATTGCGGTCGCGACGTCATCCGCAGCGATACGTGCGACGCCCTTGGTGTCGGCGGGTTTGTCGAGGTCGCTCGGATAGGCCGCAAGCCGGTCGCATAACACGGCGTCGGCGGATTGCGCGTGGACGGTGCCCGGATGCGCAGCGACGATTGCGGCCGATAGCGCGAACCCAATTGTGATTCTGAAAGATCGTGTCATCGCCGTCAGCATAGCTTGCAATGACGGCGTCTGAAAGCGGCCGATGACGGGAACACGGGAATTTCGCGGGAACAGGAAATCGATAAATGAAAATTTTTACGTGATGAAATTTCGGTGTTTGCGTTGGCGAATTGCGCAGGTTCGCGATCAGGAAGATTTACGCGCGTCCTTGCCGGCCTTTGCCTCAATGTCAGACACCGTCGCGGTCAGGACGTTCGCCGTCCAGCCGTCGATGGCATCCATCAAACCGCCTAAAATCGATACGATACAGGTCATTTTTAGCTCCATCCGTTGCAGCCCTTTGCCCCGGGACCGGTTACGGGCATGGGTCGCGGCAACTCCGGCAAAGGTTCAAACAGGCTGTCGATTGTCGGCGTCAAGTCGGGCCGCTATAGCGGGGCAAGACTTTGGCTTTGAATAAGGCTTTGACTTTGAAAAAGGGGAATTTTCAATGAGCGTCCAAATGGTTTTGGCGCCGGTGTTCGCGCTGGTGTTTCTGGTCTTCGCAGTGATGCTGGGCATGGCTACTGCGCGCAACAACGCTCTCAAAAGGAAGGACGTGCGCGTTTCGCAAATCGCCGTCGGCCAGGATGCGTGGCCTGCCAAAGCTACGCAGATCAGCAACACTTATGTGAACCTGTTCGAAATGCCGGTGCTGTTTTTCGTGCTGATCGCGCTCGCTTTGCCGCTGCGCCAGGCCGACCTCATCATCGTGCTGCTGTCGTGGGTGTATGTCGTGCTGCGCTATCTGCATGCTTTTGTTTATGCAACGTCGAACGATCTGCGCTATCGGTTCGGAACGTTTGCCGCCAGCGCAATGGTGCTGCTGGCGATGTGGATTTACTTCGCGCTGAAGATGCTGCTCGCGCTCTAGACAAAAAATTGACTGGCGCATGACGATTCCCGAAAACCGCTTCACACTTTTCGGCGTCATGCGCTTTAAAGGATCGTAATGACTCCCGCCGCGCGGCTGTCCGCAGCCATCGAGATTCTCGGCAACATCGACGCGCAACGCATCCCGGCAGCGAATGCGCTGAAAGACTGGGGCACGTCGCATCGCTTTGCGGGCTCCGGCGACCGCGCAGGCATTGCGGGTCTGGTGTTCGACGTTTTGCGACGGCGTGCCTCGTCGGCTTACTTGATTTCCGACGACACACCGCGCGCGCGGCTGTTGGGAATGCTCAAGCTTGAGCGCGGACTGAATGCCGAAGCCATCGCGGCACTTTGCGATGGCGAGGGGTATGCACCTGCGGCTTTGTCTGAATCCGAGCGGAATGCCTTGACGTCGCGTAGCCTCGACGATGCGCCTGCGCACATCGCGGGCGACTATCCCGAATGGCTCGATCCATATCTCGCCGCGACGTTCGGCGATGAACGCGTCGCGGAAGCAACCGCCATGGCCAGCCGCGCGCCGCTCGATCTGCGCGTCAATACGCTGAACGCCAAGCGCGACAAAGTGCTGGCGTCCATCGCCCATTTGGGCGCGACACTCACCCCGTGGTCGCCGACGGGATTGCGTATCCAGCTTGGTGCCGATGCGCGCAATCCCGGAATCCATGCCGAGGAAGATTTCATCAAGGGCGCGATCGAAGTTCAGGATGAAGGCTCGCAGCTTGCGGCGTTGTTGACCGGCGCCAAACCCGGCGAACAAGTCATCGACCTCTGTGCAGGCGCGGGCGGCAAGACGCTCGCGCTGGCCGCAATGATGCAAGGCAAAGGGCGACTGATCGCGACCGACCGCGATAAAAGACAACTCGCACCCATCCACGAACGACTCTCGCGCGCGGGCGTTCACAATGCGGACGTGCGCACGCCGAAAGGGCCGGACGACACGCTCTCCGACATCAGATCGACCGCCGATCTGGTGGTGATCGACGCACCCTGTACTGGGACGGGGACATGGCGGCGCAACCCGGATGCGAAATGGCGGATGCGCCCCGGCGCACTCGAAGTGCGCATCAAGGATCAGATCGCGGTGCTGGATCGCGCGGCGGCGCTCGCCAAACCGGGCGGACGCATCGCGTATATAACGTGTTCGGTGTTGCCGCAGGAGAACGGCGAGCAGGTCGGGCGTTTTCTGGTGCGTCATCCCGAATTCGAGATCGTGTCGCCCGCCCAAACCGCGCTGGCACTCGGCGAACATGCGGCCGGTTTTACGGCGGCAACGCTGCAATCCGCCGAGGGACTATTGATGACCCCGCGCCGGACCGGAACGGACGGGTTCTTCGTCTCTATCCTGAGACGCAATTAGGCGTTGAAAGCGCGTTCGCCATGCGCCGCGCCCCATTGCGACTCCTTGGATCGTCGCGTATTTCCTCATCATGACAGCCCACAGCCAGACCGCCTCCGTGACGCCCGACGTGGCGAGCGCGCATGAAAAGATTCTGATCGTCGATTTTGGCTCTCAGGTGACGCAGCTGATCGCGCGGCGCGTGCGCGAGGAGGGCGTCTATTCCGAGATCGTGCCGTATCAGAAGGCCGAAGCCGCGTTCAAGGCGATGCAGCCCAAAGCAGTGATTCTTTCGGGTGGCCCCGCATCGGTGCTCGACAAGGATGCGCCATCCGCGCCGATGTCCATTCTCAACGCGGGCGTGCCCATTCTGGGCATTTGCTACGGCGAACAAACGATGGCGCAACAACTGGGCGGCACGGTCGAGGCGGGACATCATCGCGAGTTCGGCCGCGCGCTGATTGAAGTCACGGATAACTGCGCGCTATTCGAAGACGTCTGGAAAATCGGAGAGAAGCATTTCGTCTGGATGAGCCACGGCGACCGCGTGACGAAATTGCCGGATGGGTTTCGCGGCGTGGCGAAAGCACCCGGCTCGCCGATTTCGGTGATCGCCGACGACAAGCGTAAATTCTACGCGATGCAATTCCATCCGGAGGTCGTGCATACGCCGGACGGCGCGAAGCTCATCCGCAATTTCGTCCGCAAGGTCGCGTGCCTCAAAGGCGACTGGACCATGCGGGCTTTCCGCGAGGAAGCGGTCGAGAAAATCCGCGCGCAAGTGGGCAAAGGCAAAGTCATTTGCGGATTGTCCGGCGGCGTCGATTCAGCCGTGGCGGCGGTTTTGATTCACGAGGCCATCGGCGAGCAACTCACTTGCGTGTTCGTCGATCACGGCATGCTGCGCAAGGACGAAGCCAAAACCGTCGTCGATCTTTTTCGGCATCACTACAACATTCCGCTGGTGCATGTGGACGCGGCGAAAATTTTTCTCCATGAGCTTGAGGGCGTCACCGATCCGGAAAGCAAGCGCAAGATCATCGGGCGGCTGTTCATCGATGTGTTCGATGACGAAGCCAAGAAAATAGGTGGTGCGGAATATCTGGCGCAAGGCACGCTCTATCCCGACGTGATTGAGAGCGTATCATTCTCCGGCGGACCGTCAGTCTCATTCAAATCGCATGACAATGTCGGCGGCTTGCCTGCGCGCATGAACATGAAGCTGGTCGAGCCGATGCGCGAACTTTTCAAGGAC
>JBBRGE010000073.1:0-8316 GCA_038241045.1 Hyphomicrobiales bacterium
CCGAAATACTCGGCTTGCACATGGCTGAAATAAAGTCCCGACACCGATGAGCCGGGCCACATCGCTAGACTTTCGGTCAGCGTCACGCCTGCGTTGTGCTCGGCGTCGAGCAACCGGAAGATCGTGGTCTTCTCGGTGTGATCGGGCTGCGCGGGATAACCGGGCGCCGGACGAATGCCCTGATATTTTTCGAGGATCAGATCATCCGGCGGAATGTTTTCGTCTGGCGCGTAACCCCACAGCTCCTTGCGCACACGCTCATGCATGCGCTCGGCAAAAGCTTCAGCAAGACGATCGGCAAGTGCTTTCACCAGAATCGATGAGTAATCGTCGTTGGCGTTCTTGAAGCGCGCGGCGATCACATCTTCGCCGATGCCGGCCGTGACGACGAACGCGCCGATATAATCCGGCACGCCACTCGCGTGCGGTGCGATGAAATCCGACAGCGCGGCGTTATGTCGACCTTCTCGTTTTTCCAACTGCTGACGCAGTGTGTGCAGCGTCGCCAGCGGTTTTGTGCGTGCCTCATCGCTGAACAGCTTGATGTCATCGCCGTCGGCGTTTGCAGGCCAGAAACCCACGGTGGCATTGGCTGTGAACCATTTCTCTTTCACGATGGTGTCGAGCATCTTGCGCGCGTCATTATAAAGAGACAGTGCGACCTCGCCGACCTTGGGATCTTTGAGAATGGCCGGATAACGCCCGGTCAATTCCCACGCCTGAAAAAACGGCGTCCAGTCGATGTAATCGACCAGTTCGGCAAGCGGATAATCGTTGAACGCCTTCACGCCGATGAACGACGGCTTGGTGGGCTTGGTATTTGGCCAGTCGATTTTCAGCGCATTGGCACGCGCGGCCTCAAGCGTCTGTCGTTTTTTGTTTTGCTGCGCCTTGAAATGGGCTTCGGAAATTTTCGCGTAATCCGCCCGGACTTCGCGGGCATAGGCCTCGCGCCGCTCCGGCGACAGCAACGCGGAAGCCACGCCGACTGCGCGGCTGGCATCGTTGACATGCACGACTGCGCCGCGCGTGTAGCGCGGATCGACCTTCACGGCGGTATGGACGCGGCTCGTGGTTGCGCCGCCAATCATCAGCGGCAATTCGAAGCCCTGCCGCTCCATCTCGGATGCCACGAACACCATTTCGTCGAGCGACGGCGTAATCAGCCCCGACAGTCCGATGATGTCCGCGCCTTCGGCTTTCGCGGTTTCCAAAATCTTCGCCGCCGGCACCATGACGCCAAGGTCGATGACTTCGTAATTATTACATTGCAGCACGATGCCGACGATGTTCTTGCCGATGTCGTGGACGTCGCCCTTTACGGTTGCCATCACGATCTTGCCGGCAGAGTTGCGTCCATCCCCGACAATTCCTTTGGCGAGGTTGTCGGCCTTTTCTTTCTCCATGAACGGCATCAGATAGGCGACCGCCTGCTTCATCACGCGCGCGGATTTCACCACCTGCGGCAGAAACATTTTTCCGGCACCGAACAGATCGCCGACGATATTCATGCCGGCCATCAGCGGGCCTTCGATCACGTTGAGCGGACGCTGCACCGTGAGACGCGCGGCTTCGGTGTCGGCGTCGATGAACTCGGTAATGCCGTTGACAAGTGCATGCGACAGCCGCTTCTCCACCGGCCATTCGCGCCAGGCGAGATCCTGTTCCCTGGTTTGGGTTTCCTTGCCGCGATATTTTTCGGCAAGCTGCAGCAGGCGTTCGGATGCGCCGGGATCGCGATTGAGAATCACATCCTCGCAGACGTCGCGCAATTCGGCATCGATGTCGTCGTAGATCACCATCTGACCCGCATTGACGATGCCCATATCCATGCCGGCCTTGATGGCGTGATACAGGAACACCGAATGCATCGCCTCGCGCACCGGCTCATTGCCGCGGAACGAGAATGACAGATTCGATACGCCGCCGGAAATGTGCGCGTGCGGCAGGTTCTGGCGAATCCAGCGCGTCGCTTCGATGAAATCGACGCCGTAATTGTTGTGTTCTTCAAGACCCGTCGCGATGGCAAAGATATTCGGATCGAAAATAATATCCTGCGGCGGGAAATTCAGTTTGCTGATGAGAAGATCGTAAGCGCGTTTGCAGATTTCGGTCTTGCGCGCAAATGTATCCGCCTGCCCGACCTCGTCGAACGCCATCACGACGACAGCGGCACCATGACGCCGCGCAATCGCCGCCTCGTGCAAAAACTTCTCCTCGCCCTCTTTCATCGAAATCGAATTGACGATGGGCTTGCCTTGAACGCATTTCAGGCCCGCTTCGATCACGTCGAACTTGGAGGAATCGACCATCACGGGCACGCGGGCGATGTCAGGTTCGGATGCGACGAGATGCAAGAACTCGATCATCGCTTGTTTCGAATCGAGCAGGCCTTCGTCCATGTTGATGTCGTTGACCTGCGCGCCGTTTTCCACCTGATCGCGCGCCACTTGCAACGCCGCGGCGAAATCGCCGTTCTTGATGAGTTTTCTGAATCGCGCCGAGCCAGTGACATTTGTGCGTTCGCCGACATTGACGAACGGAATGTCGGCGGTGAGTACGAACGGCTCCAGCCCCGAGAGCCGCAGACGCGGTTCGATCTCAGGAACAATGCGTGGCTTGTAGGGCGCGCAGGCTTTGGCAATCGCCGCAATATGATCCGGCGTGGTGCCGCAGCAGCCGCCAACGACATTCACGAGACCGGCCTGCGCGAACTCGCCGACCAGCTTTGCCATATATTCCGGCGACTCATCGTACTGTCCGAATTCATTTGGAAGTCCCGCGTTCGGATAAGCACAAACGAGAGTATCTGCGACGCGGCCGATGTCCGCGATGTGCGCGCGTAAATCCTCAGCGCCGAGCGCGCAGTTGAATCCGACGGTGAGAGGGTTCGCGTGCTGCACCGAGTACCAGAATGCTTCGGGCAATTGGCCGGAGAGAAGGCGTCCAGACTTATCCGTGATGGTGCCGGAGATCATCACCGGCACATGGATGTTTCGCTCCTCGGAAATTTCCGCAATCGCATAGAGCGCGGCTTTGGCGTTGAGTGTGTCGAAGATGGTTTCGACCAGCAGCACATCCGCGCCGCCGTCGAGAAGCCCGTTGATCTGCTCGCTATAGGCGATGCGCAGATCGTCGAACGTCACCGCGCGAAATCCAGGATTGGAGACATCCGGCGAAATCGACGCCGTGCGGTTTGTGGGTCCGAGTGCGCCGGCGACAAATCTCGGTTTGCCGTCGTGGTCTGTGGCACGGCGCGCGGCGTTGCGCGCGAGCTTCGCGCCTTCGAGGTTCATCTCATACGCAATGGTGGTGAGATCGTAATCGGCCTGCGCAATCGAAGTCGAAGAAAACGTATTGGTGGCGACGATGTCGGCGCCTGCTTTCAGATATTCGAAATGAATGTCTTCAATCGCCTGCGGCTGCGTGAGGATCAAAAGATCGTTGTTGCCGCGCAGGTCGCGGTGAAAGTCCTTGAAGCGCTCGCCGCGAAACGCCGCCTCGTCATATTCGAGCGCCTGGATCATCGTGCCCATTGCGCCGTCGAGCACGAGGATGCGCTCGCGCGTGAGTGCGCGGAATTGGTCGGCGACGGCTGACGTAATCTTCGTCACGGGATCACGCGGCTTTCTGCGCACCGTTCGGGCGGATGCCCAAAAGGTGGCTGATGGCGAACACGAGATCCGCGCGGTTCATGGTGTAGAAATGAAAATTATCGACGCCGTTCTTGAATAACTTTTGCACTTGGCCAGCGGCAACAGTTGCTGCCACGAGCTTGCGCGTATCCGGATCGTCGTCGAGGCCGTCGAATTTATCGGCCAGCCATTCGGGCAACGTGGCTCCGGCACGTTTGGCGAAATTGCTGGCGGTCTTGAAATTCTGCACGGGGAGAATGCCGGGCACGACCGGGATGTTGATTCCCGCCGCGCGCACGCGATCGAGATAACGATGATACAGATCGTTGTCGAAAAAGAACTGCGTGATGGCGCGCGTGGCGCCTGCATCGATTTTGGCCTTGAGCACATCGAGATCGACGTCGAAATTTGAGCTCTCCGGATGTTTTTCCGGATAGGCCGAAACGCTGATCTCCATGTCGCCGTGGCGGCGCTTAATGGCGGCGACGAGATCGGTGGAGTTCTGATAGCCATCATGGTGTGCAGTGTAGGCGCTGCCGATACCGCTCATCGGATCGCCGCGCAGTGCCACGATATGGCGCACGCCAACCTCGTGATAGCGATCCACCACGTCATCGATATCGGCACGCGCCGCATCGACGCAAGTCAAATGCGCGGCTGGCGTGAGGTCAGTCTCAGACAGTATACGCGAGATGGTCGAATGCGTGCGCTCGCGGGTCGAGCCGCCCGCACCGTAAGTGACTGACACGAAGTTCGGCGATAGTGGCGCAAGGCGCGTGATCGTGTCCCAGAGATTGCTCTCCATCTGCTCCGTCTTGGGCGGAAAAAATTCGAACGAAATCGCCGGGCGCTTTTGCGGCTGCGCGTTTGCAGGGGCGGATGTCTCACTCGTCACGCTGTCAACTCCAAGAAATTTGAAAGAGATTTTCAAGAAATTCGACCTGCTCGCGGTAGTCGCGTGGCTGCCGGTCTCGCCACGTTTCCGCCCTTCGATTCGAAGTCCGTCACCGTTTGGCCATTGGGCGGCAAAATAAGCGAAACAGCCTTGCCAAAACAGCCCATCGGGGTCAAGAATCAATGGGAAATAGCCCACAGATAGTCAGAAAGTGCGTCTCGAATTTGCGGCTTGAGAGTAAAAATTCAACCGAATAGTTATAAAACAAGTCTTTTTTGACAAAAATGCTGTGGGCGAAGTTTAAACTGGAGAATTCATACACCCTATTTCCCACTCATGCCATAATTGGCCGCCGGAGTGGCATGCCGCAAGCGGCTTTGTCGGCAGCGATCCGGGCCATTAGGTTGGCTTCATGACCCCCATTTCCGTCCTCGATCTCTCCGTCGTCACCACCGGCACCAGACCCGCCCAGGCGCTGCGCAACTCAATCGATCTTGCGCAACACACCGATCGTCTCGGCTATGTGCGCTATTGGCTGGCCGAACATCACAACCTCTCCTCGGTCGCTTCTCCGTCGCCCGACATCATGATCGGGCAGATCGCAGCCGTGACCAAAAACATTCGCGTCGGCTCCGGCGGCGTGATGCTGCCGAACCATGCGCCGCTGATTGTCGCCGAGCGTTTCAAAATGCTGGAAGCGTTGTTTCCCGGTCGCATTGATTTGGGACTCGGCCGCGCGCCCGGCACCGATCAGGCAACCGCGCATGCGCTGCGACGACGGCTCGATGGCCGCGAGGGCGACGATTTTCTCGAACGCTTGCACGAGTTGATGCTGTGGGAGACGCGGGAATTTCCCGAAGGCCATCCGTACAATAGTGTCGTCGCGATGCCGGATGACGTGCCGCTGCCGCCGATCTGGCTGCTGGGATCGAGCGACTACAGCGCGCAATTATCCGCACAGGTCGGAATGGGATTTGCGTTCGCGCATCATTTTGCCTCGCACGACGCGGTCGAGGCGATGACGCATTATCGCGAGCATTTTAAACCGTCACGCTGGCGCGACAAGCCTCATGGCATTCTGGCCATCGCGGTCGTCACCGCACCGAGCGACGAGGAGGCTGAAAAACTTGCCTCGTCGATGGATCTCAATCGGCTGCGCCGGGACCGTGGACAATATCTGCCGCTGCCGAGTGTTGAGGAAGCGCAGGCCTATCCTTACTCCGACGCCGAGCGCGCCAACGTCGCGCGCAATCGCTCGCGGCTGTTTGTTGGCTCACCACAAACCGTGATGCAGAAAATGGCGCCGATGATTGCGGCGAGTAAAGCGGACGAAGTGATGGTCATTACCGCGACTTACGGTCACGATGCGCGCAAGCAATCCTACAGCCTGCTGGCGGACGCGTTCGGTATCGGTAAAAAGGCGGCGGCTTGAGACGGCGATTTTGGTCTGAGCCGTTTCAACTGAGAGCGGGCGATATGTATTGCCGAAACCCCTCGCGGGTTTCCAGGTTGCCGTACCAACGTTCCAGGTTTGGCATCGGCGGACGCGCAATTTCCGGAATTCCAAACCATCGGCGCGCGTAGGTGCCCATCACGAGATCCGCAATCGTGAATTGCTCCGCCTCAAGAAATTTGCGGTCCGTGAGTTGCCGATCGAGCATGGCCCATAATGCCGTGACCGCAGTCACGTCCGCCTGCAACGCGACGTTGTCCCGCTGATCGGGTGCCGTGCGAATGTAGGCCCAGAACACGGGCCGTTCTGCCGGTTGTAACGTCGTGAGCGACCAATCAAGCCACCGCTCGACGCCGGCCCGGTCCTTCGGTGCTGCCGGATAAATAGGATTGCTCGGCGCATATTGGAGAACCAAATACCGCACGATGGCATTGGATTCCCAAAGCTGAAAATCGCCGTCTTCGATTGTCGGAACGCGGCCGGTTGGATTCATCGCCAGATAAGCTGGCTGGTCGTTCTGGCCAAACTGCATTCCGGCGTCGAGCCGCTCGAAGGGCAAATCGATTTCAGCGCAGCACCACAGGACTTTTCGTACATTGACCGAGTTGGCGCGGCCCCAGATGCGCAGCATAAATGTGTGCCTTCTATATGCCCGCCATTACGACGTTGGAGGTGACTGTACGTACTTCAGTGTCACTCTGTTTTTTCGCTGAATGCCACGCGGAACGGGTGCGCAGGATAGACGCCGACAATGCGCAATTCCTTGGAGAAGAATTTCAGTTCCTCCAGCGCGAATGCGAGATTCTTGTCGTCCGGATGGCCGTCCACGTCGGCGTAGAACTGCGTGGCAAAGAAATTACCCTCCACCATGTAGCTCTCGAGTTTGGTCATGTTGACGCTGTTGGTGGCAAAACCGCCCATCGCTTTGTAGAGGGCTGCGGGCAGGTTGCGCACGCGAAACACGAACGTCGTCACCAGCGGGCCGGAGCCTTGTTTGGTCCAGTTTTCATGGCGCGACAGGATCACAAAGCGCGTGGTGTTGTGGGCCTCGTCCTCAATGTCTTCGGACAGAATATCGAGCCCGTAAATCTCAGCGGCCAGCCGCGACGCAATCGCAGCGCAAGATTTATCGCCGCGCTCCGCGACGATGCGTGCCGAGCCTGCGGTATCGGCGGCCACAATCGGCTTGATCTTCAGTTTGCGGATGATGTTGCGGCATTGGCCGAGCGCATGGACGTGGCTCTCGACACTCTTGATGTCGGAGAGTTTCGCGCCGCGCGGCGCCATCAATTGGTGTCGGATCGGCAAAAACCATTCGCCGACGATGAACAGTCCCGATTGCGGCAGCAGATGATGAATATCGGCGACGCGGCCCGCGACAGAATTCTCGATCGGGATCATGCCGAGTTCAGCCTCACCTGACGATATCGCGGCGAGCGCGTCTTCAAACGTAGCGCATGGCATCGGCTCAGCGCCGGGATAGGCTTCCGCAATGGCGATATGAGAGTTCGCGCCGGGCTCGCCCTGAAATGCGATTTTCATGGTTTTCGTCATGGTCGTTTTCCCGCCAGTAATTTGCGCGCGGTCTCCAGATCGTCAGGCGTATCGACGCCCAGCGGCACGGTGTCAACCACCGTCACGTCGATCCGCATACCGGCCTCGATGGCGCGCAACTGTTCGAGCTTCTCGCGCAATTCCAGCGGCGATGGCGGCAGTTTCACGAAACGCGACAGCGCCTCCCGCCGATAGGCGTACAGCCCGATATGATGATAGCGCGGTCCGTCACCTGCAGGCGCGGTCGCACGGGTAAAATAAAGCGCGCGCAATCGCGTCGCGTTCAATTGCGAGCCGACGACTTTGACGACGTTGGGATTGGCGTGTTCGTCGGGTTTCGTGATGACGGCGGCCAGCGTGGCGATATCGACCGCCGGATCGTCCAGCGGCCCAACAACGGCGCGAATGTTCGCAGGCGCTATCGTCGGTAGATCGCCCTGCACATTGATGATCATGCGAATCTCTCCCGCCGGATCGAGTGCCTCAAGGGCCTGATAAATACGATCCGATCCGGATAGATGATCTGCGCGCGTCATCACCGCGTCGCCGTCATGCGCTTTCACAACCTCACAGATTTGCGGCGAGTCGGTCGCCACCACGACGCGGCCGATTTTGGCCTCCTCCGCCCGGCGCAGGACGTGGACGATCATCGGCAGGCCCGCAATATCGAGCAGCGGCTTTCCGGGCAGGCGCGTCGCAGCCATGCGGGCGGGAATCAGCACCAGGGTACGGGTGTTTAGCATCGGCAATGAAAGGCTCGGACCGCCAAAAGGATGAGG
>JBBRGE010000074.1:0-8254 GCA_038241045.1 Hyphomicrobiales bacterium
AGGCCACCGAAGGCACGATGATTCCGGTCAGCGTCGCGATGTCGAGCGCGTTCATTGCATTTCCCGGAACTGCAGCAGCGCTGAATGGCTCGCCGCGAAAGAAAATCGAGTACTCGACGGGCATCATCGTGAATGCGAACGGCACGATCGTTGCGGATCGGCAGGCCACCGAGTCCTGTGCATCAATCGTGGTGCAGAGTTACGGAAATGCCGAACGCGTCGCGGACGATGAAGCGCGCGAACTTGCCTTGCTGCGCATCTACGGTGCGAACGGGTTGAAGCCGCTGCCCATCCCGACAAGCGCCGCCGTCAAGGCAACCGCGATGGTTACAGGCATTGCAGACCCGCAAAGCCAGGGCGGTCGCGCAGCGGTCACAACAGTCGCCGCGACGTCTGCCGAAGGCGCATTGTCAACGGACCTCGGGTTTGGCTTTTCCGGCGCGGCGGCGCTGGACACCGACGGAAAATTCACAGGCGTAACGCGGTTGAAGCCCGCTGTCGGGGCCGGATCTGCAAATGCAGCGCCGTCGTCTCAAGCGATTCTTGTGAATGCAGATTCGGTGCGCGAATTTCTCAAGGCGAATGCAGTACTGCCATCGACCGGCGCATCCGACGCGAAGACGTCCGTGGTGCGCGTGATTTGCGTCAGAAAATAAAATTCACTTCTGACACTTCGGGCACCAAAAAGTCGAACGCCCATTCTGGGTGAAACGCCTGACAACCCCACCGCATCCCGGCGTTTTGCATTTCTCGCCTTCACGATCATAGGCCTGAAACGCATGCTGGAAATATCCGAGTTCACCGTCGGTCTGGCGATGATCGCGCAATGACGACCCACCGGCCTTGATGGCCGCGTTGAGAACGTCGTGAATTGCGGCCAGCAATCGCTGAGCATGCTCGTTCGGCAATCCGGCTTTTGTCGCAATTGTTGATGCGATGCGCTTCGGCGACAGATGTGCTCGAAACAATGCTTCGCAGACGTAGATGTTTCCTAGTCCCGCCACCACGCGCTGATCGAGCAAAGCTGCTTTGAGACTGGTTTTCTTGCCCGCGCAGGCGCGCGCCAGCATCGTGGCGTCGAATTCATTGCCAAGCGGCTCAGGTCCAAGCCCGTGCAGCAGCGGCTCTTGGTCCAGTTCCGAGCGCGCAACAATCTTCATGTAGCCAAAGCGACGCGGATCGTTGAACGAGATCACCGCGCCGGATGCTAGGTGAAACACCACATGATCGTGGCTGCGGTCTTCGCTGCGCGGATGATGAAACGCCCCGGGAGTGATTTCGCCGGCACCCTTGCCGACCCGAAACGATCCGGACATGCCCAGATGCATCATGAGCACGTCGCCCGTCTCAAGATCGGCCATGAGATATTTGGCCCGGCGGCCCAGTCCCGTCACAACCTTGCCCTCAAGGCGCGCCAAAAAATCCTTCTGAAACGGAAATCGCAAGTCACGCCGCCGCGTCTCGACCCGCACAATCCGCACGCCCTCCATGACGGGCTGCAGGCCACGGCGCACGGTCTCAACCTCGGGCAATTCAGGCATTTTCGCTGCGTTCACCTTTAAGGACGGACGTGATAGCGCCATTGGCGGCGGCGCGCTATGGTCCGCCCCAAAGAGAGCATGCGATGGAACGGTCTGACGAAACAACGCATTTTGGCTTCAGGGATGTCGATCTGAAGCAAAAGCAGACGCTGGTGAATGACGTCTTTCACAGCGTCGCCAAGCGATACGACCTTATGAACGACCTGATGTCGGCGGGCATGCATCGCGTCTGGAAGGAGACGATGATTACGGCGCTCAATCCGCCTCGCGGCGACAGGCCATTCGCGCTGCTCGACGTGGCAGGCGGCACTGGCGACATTTCATTTCGCGCCGCCAAAGCGTCTGGCGAGGGATTTCACGCAACCGTCTGCGACATCAACGCCGAAATGCTGGCGGTCGGGCGCGAACGCGCCATCGTGCAGCATCTGGAACACACGGTCAATTTCGTCGAAGGCAACGCCGAACAACTTGTGTTTCCCGACAAGGGTTTCGACGCTTACACGATTGCATTCGGAATCCGCAACGTGCCGCGCATTCCGATGGCGCTCAGCGAAGCCTATCGGGTGCTCAAACCCGGTTCGCGTTTTTTATGTCTTGAATTCTCGTCGGTCGATGTGCCGGGCCTCGACAAAATCTACGATACTTTTTCGTTCAAGGTGATTCCGCAACTAGGCAAGGCCGTGACGGGCGACGCGGAGTCCTATCAGTATCTCGTCGAATCGATTCGGAAGTTTCCGAAACCCAACGTGTTCGCCGACATGGTCCGCGCCGCGGGATTCTCGCGCGTCAAGCATGACATCATGTCCGGCGGCATTGTGGCGCTGCATTCAGGCTGGCGTTTGTGATCTCTGCCATCACGCATACGTTGAGATTGTCGCGCGCTGCATTCGTATTCGCGCGCGAAGGCGTGTTCGGGATTCCCGATCCCTCCACATTGCCACCGCAGGCGCAGTTTGCGGTTCGCATGGCGCGCCTGATCGAGCGGCGCGGCGCGGCAACAAGTGGGCGACTATCGCGGGCTTTGACGCGGCTTGGCCCGACTTACGTCAAGCTCGGCCAATTTCTTGCGACCCGCCCCGATGTGGTCGGCGTCAGCATGGCGCGCGATCTTGAAAACTTGCAGGATCGTCTGCCGCCGTTTCCGCAGGCCCAGGCCGAAGCCGTCATCGTTGCGGCATTCGACAGGCCTGTGGCGCAGGTGTTTGTCAGCTTCGGTGAGCCGGTCGCTGCGGCGTCGATTGCGCAGGTGCACCGTGGTGAAGTTGCGAAGGACGGCGTTCTTACCACGATGGCCGTGAAAGTGCTGCGGCCCAATGTCGGCGGGCGTTTTCAGCACGATCTCTCCTCGTTCCTGTTCGCCGCGCGCAAGTTTGAGGCGATCTCTCCGGAAGCACGGCGGTTGCGGCCTATCGAAATCGTCGAGACGCTGGCGCGTTCGGTGGCGATGGAAATGGATTTGCGGCTTGAAGCAGCGGCGCTCTCCGAAATGGCCGAAAATACGCGCGACGATCACGAATTCCGCGTGCCGAGCGTCGATTGGGACCGCACCAGCCATCATGTACTGACGATGGAATGGATCGACGGCATCGCGCTGAACGATCGCGCCAGGCTAGATGCTTCAAATGTTGATTTGAAAGACCTCGGCCGCAAGGTGATCCAGAATTTTCTGCGCCACGCGTTGCGCGACGGATTCTTTCATGCCGACATGCATCCCGGAAATCTGTTCGTCGATCCGCAAGGGCGTCTGGTGGCCGTGGATTTCGGTATCATGGGCCGGCTCGGCCTGAAAGAACGGCAATTCCTCGCCGAGATTCTTTTAGGCTTCATCACCCGCGACTATCAGCGCGTGGCCGAAGTGCATTTCGAGGCAGGCTATGTGCCCGCACATCACTCGGTCGAAAATTTCGCGCAGGCCATTCGTGCCATCGGCGAGCCGATTCATAATCGCGCTGCCGATGAAATCTCGATGGCGAAGCTGCTGTCGCTGCTGCTTGAAGTCACCGGCCTGTTCGACATGCGCACGCGGCCCGAACTGATCCTGCTGCAGAAGACGATGGTGGTTGTTGAGGGCGTGGCGCGCGGGTTCGATCCGAAGCTGGATATCTGGACCACCGCCGAGCCGGTGGTGCGCGAATGGGTCGAGCGCAATCTCGGACCGCTGGGGAAAATCGAGGGCGCCGTTGCGGGTGCCGGCCGGGTGCTGTCTGGGCTGCCGTCGATCGCCGCCCGCTCAGTCGCAGCGCTCAATCAATTTGAGGCCATGACCCGTGACGGGCTGGTGCTTTCGCCGGAGACAATTGCGGCTATCGGCACCGCCGAGGCCAAACGAACCCGCTGGCAGACGATGGCCTTGTGGGTGATCGCCTTGACGTTTCTGGGGGTTTTTTGGACGCTTCGGTAATGATATCACTGCAGTCACTTCTTGATTGCAATGATATCATTTGATAGGTTTCCTTAGTCGCAGGAGATCGCATGGCCAGTCTCACCGTCCGTCAACTCGACGAAGCCTTAAAGGTCCGTCTGCGTCTGCGCGCCGCCCAAAGCGGCCGTTCGGTCGAGGATGAAGTGCGGGTGATCCTACGCGAGGCGACCGACGGCGGCCAAACGAGCCCAAAATCCGCTCCTGTTCTTCAGAGCGCGCTATCTGCCCCATCGCGCCAAACGCGTTCAGTTTCGGGGACACGGTCGCCGCGAGTGACCCTCATCATCGGCGGCGGCATCGCGGCCTACAAAGCGCTCGACCTGATCCGCCGCCTCAAAGAGCGTGGCATTCACGTGCGCTGTGTGATGACACGCGCCGCGCAGCAGTTCGTGACGCCGCTCACAGCCGGCGCACTTGCCGACGAGCGTTGCTACACGGATTTGTTCGATGCGCAGAGCGAGTTCGACGCCGGACACATTCGTCTGGCGCGCGATACGGATTTGATCGTGGTCGCGCCAGCGACTGCCGACCTGATGGCGAAGATGGCGCAGGGTCATGCCGACGATCTCGCCACCGCCATTTTGCTGGCGACGGACAAACCAATTCTGCTCGCCCCGGCTATGAACCCGTTGATGTGGAGCAACGCCGCGACCAAACGCAACATCGCGCAACTTGCGCGCGACGGCGTCGCTTTCATTGGACCGAATGCCGGCGAGATGGCTGAAGCGCATGAAGTCGGCGTCGGTCGCATGTCGGAGCCGACAGACATTGCCGCTCTGGCGCAGAACATTTTGCGACCGCCGCAAACACAACGCCTTGCAGGCAAAACAATTCTCATCACCGCGGGACCGACCCACGAGCCGATTGATCCCGTCCGCTACATCGCCAATCGTTCATCCGGCAAGCAGGGTTATGCCATTGCCGCTGCGGCGGCAGATGCCGGTGCTGATGTGACATTGATTTCGGGCCCGGTCGAACTCGACGAACCCGCAGGCATAAATGTGATCCGCGTGGAATCCGCCCGCGACATGCTCTCACAAGTCGAGAAGGCGTTGCCGGTCGATGTGGCGATATTCGCTGCCGCCGTAGCAGATTGGCGTGTGGCCAATGCCGGCGAGCAGAAGATCAAGAAAACCCAAGCCGGATTGCCGAAACTAGATTTGATGGAGAACCCCGACATTCTCGCCACTGTGGCCAAGCTCAAGCAGAATCGGCCGAAGCTTGTGATCGGCTTTGCGGCCGAAACCGAAAACCTGATCGACAACGCGACAGCCAAACTCAAGCGCAAGGGCTGCGACTGGATCGTCGCCAACGATGTCTCTCCGGCAAGCGGGGTCATGGGCGGCGACCGCAACACCGTCCACATCATCAGCGCGACAGGCACCGAGTCCTGGCCGGTGATGACAAAAGATGAAGTCGCCGTGTCGCTTATCAAACGCGTTGCCGATGCGGTGGGAGACAAAACATGACCGGCTCAATAACCGTCGAGATTCAAGTCCTGGCAAATGCACACGGTTTGCCATTGCCAGCCTATCAGAGCGCGAGTGCCGCTGGCATCGATCTTCTTGCAGCGATTCGAGACGATGCACCTCTATCTCTCGCGCCCGGTCATCGCGTGCTGGTGCCAACCGGACTCATCCTCGCGGTGCCGCCGGGATATGAGGCACAGGTGCGGCCGCGCTCGGGCCTCGCGCTGAAGCATGGCGTCACGGTCCTTAACGCGCCGGGGACGATCGACGCCGACTATCGTGGCGAAGTGGGCGTGCTTCTGGTCAATCACGGCGAGGTCCCTTTCACGATCAACCGCGGAGAACGCGTCGCTCAATTGGTGATCGCGCCTGTTACGCGTGCAAATCTTGTGGAGGTCGCCTCACTGTCCGTAACAGCCCGCGGCAGCGGCGGATTCGGCTCCACCGGGCGTTAAGTTCCCGCGAAACATCAAAGCACCCGCGCGATGTGACGCTGACAAATGCCATTATTTAACGGCACGAATCACGTTCACGGTCTGGACTCTTATGCGGCGACTCCCGTTGAGGATATTGTCAATCGATTCGCGAGCAGCGGTTGGGATCATTCATGTCGGGCGCGGTCGGGGGGATGCGGCGGACCATGCTGTCGTGCACTTCGATTGTGCGCGCCGGCTTCGTCGGCCTTGTCCCGTCGTTCATGACAACCACGGCCGCCGCCCGTGACCGTGGCCTGATCGACAGCGCATTGACCGCATTCGCCGATTTCAACCGGCAGGAATTGGCTGCCCTTTCAGTCGCGGCGGCCGTGCTGGGGTTTTCCGTCGTCGCCGCGATTCTTCTTATGCGAACCCGGGTGAGGGCAGCGGCCATCGAAGCGCGGCTGCTGTCGGAAAATCAGGCATTACAAGCCGAGTCGGACCGGTTTCGCGCGTTGCTGTTCGCTGAGCCGCAGATTCTCATTTCCTGGCATGCAGGCGAGGATCGGCCCGACATCAGCGGCGACCTGTCACTTTTGGTGCCGCATGGCGCGCAACCTGCAATTCAGCAACGCATTCTGGCATTCGGAACCTGGCTGCATCCCGAGCAGGCGCTCGAAATTGATCACGCGGTCGATGCCTTGCGCGATGCTGGCGACGGCTTCCGCCTTAACATGACAACGTTGACGGGTCGCAATATCGAGGCGATAGGCCGCGCGATCGGTGGACAGGCCATTGTCCGGATTCGTGAACTCTCCGGACTCCGTCTCGAGGTTGCGGAAACAAATATTCAGTATCGCAAACTGCTTGAGGAAACCGAAGCTCTGCGCGTTTTTGCAGAGGCCATCCCAATGCCGGTATGGGCGCGGCGCAGCAATGGAACGCTTTCATTCGCCAACGTGGCCTACGCGCAAGCCGCAGATGCAGCGGGCATGAGCGACGCTGTCGAACGCAATCTCGAAATTCTCGATCGCGACGATCACGATACAATGATGCAAGCCCTCGCCAAGGAAAACGCCTTCGTGGCGCGGCTTCCAATCGTCACCAGCGGTCAGCGGCGCATCTTCGACGTCCACGCGCTTGCGTTGAAAGACGGCAGCGCGGGCATAGCCACAGATGCGTCCGAGGCGACTGCGCTCACCGCCGCGCTGGACCGAATGGCGGACGCACAGCGGCGCATGCTCGATCAATTATCATCTGGCGTGGCCGTATTCGATGAACATCGGCGATTGACGTTTTACAACGATTCCTATCGCAGGCTCTGGGGTCTCGATCCGGCTTTTCTCGACAGCAACCCGGACGATTCCAGTATCCTCGACAAGCTTCGAGTGACCCGCAAGATTGCCGAGCAACCGGATTTCCGTGCGTGGAAAAACAAACTGTTCGAGGCTTACCGCGCGGTCGAACCCAATAAGGAGCCTTGGTATCTGCCTGACGGTCGAGCCCTCAGCGTTGTGACCACGCCGAATCCCGAAGGCGGCGTCACCTACCTGTTCGACGACGTCACCGAAAGTCTGAAACTCGCACGGCAGAACGACGGTCTGATCCGCGTTCAGCGCGAGACACTCGACAATCTCGCTGAAGCGGTGGCGGTATTTGGCAGCAACGGACGCGCGCAACTGTTCAATCCACCTTTCGCGCGGATGTGGAAACTGTCAGCCGAAGCGCTGCAGCAGCAGCCGCACATCGAGACCATCCGCGAATGGTGCAAGCCGTTGTTCGACGACGACGCGACCTGGGAAACCCTTCAGGCCGCAATCACGGGGATCGACGACCGCAATCCGGTGCCTCTGAAAATTGAACGCAAGGACGGCAGCGTTCTCGATTGCACCACGATGCCGCTGCCGGACGGCGCAACGATGCTGACCTTCCAGGATGTCACCGACACCGTGAACGTCGAGCGCGCGTTGCGCGAGCGCAATGAGGCGCTGGTCGCCGCCGATCAGATGAAAATCGACTTCGTCCATCATGTGTCATACGAGTTGCGCTCACCGCTGACGACGATCATCGGCTTTGTGCATTTCCTGAGCGATCCGGCGACGGGTCCGATGACGCTGAAGCAAAGCGAATATCTTAGCTACATCACGACCTCGACCAATGCGTTGCTCGCCATCACTGACAATATTCTCGATCTCGCCACCATCGATGCCGGCGCGATGAAGCTCAATCTCGGTCCGGTCGATCTGCGTAAGACCGTCGAAGAGGCAACCGCTGGTCTGCAGGATCGTTTCGTGCGCGAGAACATCCAGCTCGATGTCGAAATCGATCAAAGTGTCGGCGGCTTCGTGGCCGATGAACACCGCATCGTTCAGGTGCTTTACAACCTGCTGGCCAACGCCGTGAGTT
>JBBRGE010000075.1:0-8253 GCA_038241045.1 Hyphomicrobiales bacterium
TTCGCCATGGCCTCCGGGTTTTTCGTTCGACATCATCGCGGCCCAGACCTTGTCGGGGTCGATGTTGATGCCGGTCGCGTCGAGCAGGGATTTCGGTTCGGCTTCAAGAATGCGCGGCGCGAAGCGTTCGCGGATCAAGCCGCCTTGCCCGTAGCGACCGTTGGAATTGAAGCCGTAGCCGACGACGGTTTTGCCGTCGCGCTTCGCGTCGGTCACGACCGCAACGAGGCTGATCGTCATCTTGGTGAAATCGATATAGGCGTTGCGGATGGGCGATGAGATCGGCTTGGTGATCTCGCGGACATCGACGATGCGGACAGACATATTACGTTCACTTCTGAGAATGAGGGTGGGAGGCTGAAACACTTTCCTGTAGCAGAAAAGCCGCGCGTTGGACCCCAGGCTGCGCTCAGGCAGCCATGCCTATTCGCAGTAGCGCTTGCCGTTGAAGTTGAAACATTTGGCGCTCGGATCGGCCTGAGCAGTGGCGGCGGCAGGACGAACGTACTGACGGCGGCGAACCCTCGGTTCATGAATATTCGAACGCATGATCGGCGCGATGCAGCGGTCGTTCAGATCCTTCTCGGTCACGATCTTCCACGTCGCTTTCGCTGCATCGGTCTGGCAGGTCAGCATCATCGATTTCTGCACGCAGATATAGGCGCCGTCGCTGTAGTCCTTGCTGTCGTAGACGCAAATAGGAGCGCTTGGAGACTGCGCCTTGACCTGAACGGCCGGCGCGGTGACGACAATCACAACAGTGAAAATCAATGCAAGCGAACGGATCATGTCGTGCCTTTCGGACCGTCGCGATGATGACGCCGAACGCGCCGCAAACAAGTGGCAGAAGAAAATACGAGTCTGGAAAATTATTCGAGAACGACAGAACCAACCACGGTCCGGCAGCGACTAAGCCGCCGAACCGCGATGGTTGAGCTTACTGGCCGAGCTTGCAGCCGGATTCCGCAACTGTGAAGAACGCCTTATCGCCCGGCACAACGGCGAGCTGCTTGTAGTAGTCCCAAGGCCGCTTCGATTCAGATGGCTTCTTGACCTCGAACAGATACATGTCATGCACCATGCGGCCGTTCGCCAGCACCTTGCCGCCCTGCGCGAAGTCGTCGTCCACCGGAAGCTCCTTCAGCTTCTTGGCAACCGCTTCGGTGTCCTTGGTTCCTGCGGCCTTGACGGCCTTGAGATACTGCAAGGTCGCCGAATACGTTCCGGCCTGGATCATGTTCGGCATGCGTCCGGTGCGCTTGAAGAACTTGTTGCCGAGTTTGCGCGACTTGTCGTCACGATCCCAATAAAAGCCTTCGGTCAGCACCGACCCCTGCGCGGCTTCCAAGCCGAGACCGTGAACTTCGGCCAATGTGAACAGCAGACCGGCCAATTTCTGACCGCCCTTGACGATGCCGAATTCGGCCGCCTGCTTGATCGAGTTCGTGGTGTCGAGACCCGCATTGGCGAGGCCGATGACCTGCGCCTTCGAGCTTTGCGCCTGCAGCAGGAACGACGAGAAGTCCGATGAGTTCAGCGGAATGCGAACAGACCCCACGACCGTGCCGCCCTTCGATTTGACGAAATCGCCGGTATCCTTTTCGAGCGCGTAGCCGAAAGCGTAATCCGCCGTCATGAAGAACCACGTCTTGCCGCCAGCTTCGGTCAGTGCGCCGCCGGTGCCGACCCCGAGCGCGCGGGTGTCGTAAGCCCAGTGGAAGCCATAAGGCTGGCACGCATCGCCGCTCAAGCGCGAAGTTGCGGCACCGACCACGATGTCGATCTTCTTCATCTGCTTCGACAGGTCGTGAACCGCGAGCGCAACGGACGATGTCGTCAGCTCGGTAATCATGTCGACGTTCTCGACTTCATACCAGCGCCGCGCAATGCTGACGCCCAGATCCGGCTTGTTCTGATGGTCGGCCGAAATCACCTCGATCTTCTGGCCGAGAACCGAGCCGCCAAAATCTTCGACCGCCATCTTCGCGGCTTCGAACGACCATTTCCCGCCGTAGTCTGCATAGACGCCGGACTGGTCGTTGAGAATTCCGATCTTCACGCCCTGCTGCGCTGATGCTGGCAGCGTTGTCGCAAGTCCCATTGCGGCGATGGCCGCAGCCAGAAATTTCGTCGTCATACCAAGCCTCCCAAACTTTTATTGTTGAACTGGCATCCCTTATACCTGCATGCGCGTCGGGGTCATCGAATCTTTCACACTGATGGATTTGCGGCCGCAAAGTATTGCGTCGCACAAAATTCGTTTCTGGGTATCAATGCTTTGGAATAAATCGCCCGGCAGACAGTTTTCGGAACCGCACGCCTTGATTGCCGGGCAACCGCGTCGCCTCATATCCGCCGTCGCGGATCGCATCGCGCTGCGGCCGCGCATTTTCGGGATTGCGTTCTTTTTCCCACCACGAGGCGCGCTGCGAGGCGCGCGGCAGCGCGAAGCCAAGAATGTCTTCGATGGCGTCGAACGACAGGGTGATTTCCGGCAAATGCTGCTTCGAGAGATAATCTCGCAGCGGATCGAAGCTGTCCACGCCGATACTCCGGGCCGATACTTGCGTTATCGTCGCGCGATACCTACGTCGTCATCGCTTGTTTGAACAGGGTCTATCGTGAAGCTGTTTGTATTCGGACTGGGATTTAGCGCGGCGGTTTTCGCGCAGCGCCGCCTTGCCGGCGGCGATGACGTGGCTGGAACTGTGCGTTCGCGCGCAAAAGCATCGGCGATGATGGATGCTGGAATCATCACGCGCGTGTTCGGCCCCGACAGCCGCGACGAGACCATCGACTCCGATATAGCCGCTTGCGAGGCGTTACTTGTATCCGTGCCGCCGGATGCCGATGGCGATCCAGTGCTGCGCGTTTATGCGAACCAAATTGCCGCCGCAAAGAACCTGCGCTGGATCGGGTATCTGTCGACCATCGGTGTTTACGGCGATCATGCGGGAGCGTGGATCGATGAGACAACACCCGCGAACCCGACGAATGAGCGTTCACGCCGCCGCATGGAGGCCGAACAGGCGTGGCTCGCGCTCGGCGTACAAAGAAATGCGTTCGTTCAAATTTTCCGGCTCGCCGGAATCTACGGTCCCGGCCGCAATCAGTTGGTGCAGATCGCACAAGGCACCGCGCGCCGCGTCATCAAGCCCGGACAGGTGTTCAACCGCACGCATGTCGAAGATATCGCGCGCGTACTTGACGCCTCGCTTATTCGCCCGCGCAACGGCGCGATCTACAATGTGACCGACGACGAGCCCGCGCCGCCGCAGGATGTCGTCAGTTTCGCAGCGCAACTGTGCAATCGCCCGCCGCCGCCGGAGGTTGCCATCGACGACGCCGCATTAACGCCGATGGGGCGTTCATTCTACGACGAGAACAAGCGGGTGCGGAATCGACTGCTACACGACGAGCTTGGCGTGACGTTACGATATCCAACCTATCGCGAAGGGTTGACTGCACTAAAGGCTGCAGGCGATGGCGATGCGCGACGCCAGTAAGGTTGATCGGTTAGGTTAAGACACGGCTTGCGTTGCGCGCCGTCGGTCGAATGCTACCGATTGAGCGTCGCTCAAAGTCGGCCTCACGGCCGCAATTTCAATTGAGCGACAGGGGCCGCCGCACTTTTCGCCCAGGCGGCGGTCCCGCTTTCGATGACCGTAGTTCTACGCACATCGCTCCCGAACGCCCAGCGCGATTCGATTCGCTCGGTGTCAAGATTTGACCGAATCGCAAGACGATGCATTCTTGGCCATCTTAAGCGGTCGAGGATTCAATGCTGAAATTGATGAAGCGAATTTTTTCAGATGTCCGGCTCGCGCGTATGAGCGACGGTCATCTCTCACTCGTGCGGCAACTGGGCCTGGTCAAGGGCGGCCGAGGCCTGAGACTTCATGAAAAAATACTGTCGTTCAACATTCCCACCTCATCGCGCAACCGCAATGAAGTGCCGGATCATGCCTTCCACGCTTCCGAAACCGCGCCGGCGATATCTCGGCCGTGACTCGCTTCGTTTTTCAGACGCACCGCTTTGTCCAACGGTCGTATCGCGTTGCTGGCCAATCGCCTCGAATTGCGCTTTTTGTTCGTCGTTGAGCGAATTATAAAAATCATCCAGCGCCGCTCGAACGCCCTTCACGCCCTGCAACAGCGCGTCGAGCCGCTTGTCCGCCGCGGCTAGCCGCGCCGGAGGCGTGAAGCTTCCTTCCGGCTGACATGACGCGGCGAGTGACTCGGCGGCCTTCGATGTCGCGTCCTGAAGTGCGGCCAAACTCGCCTTCTGCGCTTCGGTTGGACGGACTTTTCGCGTGATCTCGTCGGCCGGCCACTGAATGTTGCTCGGAGCACTACAGCTTTGCTGATTGGCCGAAGCATCGCGCGCCGATTGCGACGAAGCCTGCTGTTTGCCGAGCGCATTGAGCCGCGCTTTCTGCTCATCGTTCAGCGATCCGTAAAACTTCTCAAGCGGCGGCTCGATTGTGCGCACGGCGTCGAGCATCGCTTCGACGCGCAACTGCATCGCGGCAAGACGCTTGGGGGCAGTCAGTGCGACGTCGCTCGGACACGCCGCGCGAATCTTTTGTGCGGCACTGGCAGACGCATTCGAGAAATCGTCGAGCGCCGCACGCTGTTCGTCGTTCGGCTGAATCGCCTGCTGAATACGATCGATCGGCAAGCTCGCAATGTCGCGGCTGTCGTCACCGCACATTTGGGACAATTGCGCATCGTCGTCGCCGGTTGCGATTGATGGCGAAGACGTTGACGCCGATTGCGCAGGAGCCGAACGCCTGCCGCCGCCTTGCGGCAGATATCCCGTCAGATCGTCGTAATCGTAGGGCGAGAACAGGCCAGCATAAATATCGTTATATCCGTAATCCCAGAACGACGGATCGTAGCCGTCGCCCCACAACGTGTAGCCGTACACATCGTAATAGGCGAACGGCCAGAACAGCGGCCCGACCCAGCCGTATCCGCCGTGGCGATGCCGCCACCAGCCGCGTCCACGACCGTTGCGCCATCCCGCAAGCGCGGCGTTCGACACAATCGCGGCGCGCGCGTTCGGATTACGAAGCCCGTTTCGATTGCGGAGCGCGCCCGCGACGGACCGCGAACGCAATGCGTTGCGAACGGAGGCCGATCTTGCGTTCTGTCTTGCATTCGGCGCGACGGCGTTGCGGTTTGCATTTCTTGCGGCTTGACGCGCGCTGCGCGCCGCATTCCGGTTGATCCTGTTTCCGCCGTTGACGAAGCGATTTGGATTGCCGACGCGGCTCGGATTGCCGACGCGAGCTGCGCGGTTGACGCTGCGGCCACCCGGACGCGCGAATTGTCGAGAAATTGCAGGACGACCGCCGCCACCAAATCGACGACCGCCGCCATTGAAGCGAGGCCCCGCAACTCCCGCGCCTCCGAATCGTGGGCCGCCACCTCCGCCGACGCGTGCGCCTCCACCACCACCACCGCGTCCACCACCGCCGCCAACATGAGCGCCACCACCGCCGCCACCCGCGTGCGCGCCGCCGCCACCTCGGCCACCGCCTCCACCTTTCGCCGCAGACAATGGCGAGGATGCGATCAGAACCGCCGCTAAAATCGCCGTGGCGAAAAAACCCACATTCAGAAGTTTTGGCATCTGGTGCCTCCGCGGAGCGCTGAGAACCATTCAGCTATTCAGGAGCGCGGCACGTTGACCTGCGCGACATGAACAAAAGCTGAAAACTGCGATTGGTTCCTTGTCGTGCGTATTTTCCGTTCACAATTTTGCGTCCGGCGGCGCGGCGATCATTTGGCTGCGGTTGCGATCGCACGCGCCAAAGCACGCCCGATACAGTCGTAACCGGCACCCGACATGTGGAGACCATCGAACGAAGACAACGCGCCGATGTTCACGCCGGATTCGACCGTTTTTCTCATCAAATCAAACCGAGGGAAAAATGCGATCCGGTTTTGCGCGGCCACCTCTGCGATTGCGGATTGCATTTTCGAATACTGCGACGCCAGAATGACCGGGGTGTATTGCTGATCCATCAAGATGATATCCGCGCCGCTCGCGCGAAGCGCATCGACGCCATCGAAGATTTTTTTCTTCAGGCTGTCGATACTTTCCATCCATGTGAGATCGTTCGAGCCAAGCTGCCAGACGACGAGATCCGGTTTGTGGGCGAAGACATCACGCTCGAAACGCGCGACGTTGCCCGGGATGGTGTCGCCGTTGCGGCCGCTGTTGACGATTGTGATCTGCGCGGCAGGATTGAGCCGCGCGAGCTCCTTCTTCATCACCTCTGGATAAGTGGATTCCCGGTCGACCATCCACAAACCAACGGTCGAGGAGGAGCCGATAGCAACGATGGTGAGAAGGCCTTTGGACTTGAAGACCGCAGCGGTGCGCGGCAGTGGTGCCCCGAGCGTCAGATCCTGATTGACGGCGAGGCACGTTTCCGCGGCGGGCGCAGCGGCGGCGGCGTTAGCGAAAAGCGCGATAACGACGAGACCACAGATCAGACGGACCATGTGTATCATGCAGGCTCACGGCAGCATATTCGTGGAATCAAAACTGGCGGTGTAAGCGGTTCCAGCTTCTAACTTTCTTCATTATCGAACTTTGAAGTAATTGACGAGGGAAAGAATCCGACTACCAACCGTCTTTCGAGGGCGAAGAAGAGCATATTGAAGCACCACCAACCCGGCCTACAGGTTGGTTGAAATTTCTCACCCCTATAGAAAATAAAATGGGATTTATGCATGAGCCACAATTACACAGCAGCCGCGAGCGTCCTCGTCCTTCTTCTCTATTTCATCACATTAATGAACGCAGGTTATGCGAGAGGAAAGTATGGAGTGAAGGCGCCGGCTGTCGTCGGCAACGAAAATTTTGAGCGCGCCTATCGCGTCCAGATGAACACGCTTGAGCAAATGGTTTTCATGCTGCCATCCATGTGGCTCTACGCATTTTTCCTCAATGACAAAGGCGCAGCTGTAGGCGGGCTGATCTGGATCGTGGGTCGAGCAATTTATGGAATCGCATACGTTCGCAATCCAAGGTCACGTGGTGTCGGATATCTGATTTCTTTTCTCGTTGCGATTGGTCTGTTTCTCGGTGCCGCGTATGGCGTGTTCAAAGCGTTGGTCTAATTAAATACCCGAACAAATGTCTGTCTTAAGGTGAGTAGCAGGCAACTGTATTGAATTTTAGAAACTCGCCTCAAGACCCAACTGGGACATTCGCCGCGCCAGAACGTGTAATGCTAGACTTACCACAGGAGGATTGTTGGCATGCGTTCTGGACAGCTCAGTCACACGGCTCGGGCCGCGGCCGCCTTTCGCGCTGTTCATCAGATTTTAGAAGACGGAGCAATCTTCAAAGACCCGTTCGCGTCAAAAATTTTGGACGAGCAGACGGCCGCCTTCCTGAATATCATGGCCGCCGATGAGTCTCTTCGGCCGTTGAGATTGTTCATCGCCGCGCGCAGCCGGTTTTCCGAGGATGCGATGGCAAATTGCGTCACGGCCGGAGTGTGCCAAGTCGTGGTTCCAGGCGCGGGTCTTGGCACGCTCTCGTTGCGAAATCCGTTTCCAGATCTCGCGTCCGCGTATTCGAGGTCGATTACGCAGCGACACAATCATGGAAGCGCGAGCGGATAAAGGCGGCCGGTCTCAGCGAGCCGCAGTCGCTTACCTTTGCGCCTACTGACTTCGAGCGGGAAAGCCTCTCGGAGGGCCTGACGATAGTGGGGTTTGATTTGACCCAGCCGGCGTTCTTCCAGTGGCTTGGCGTCGTACCGTATCTGACAAGAGAAGCAATCTCGTCCACACTGAAGTTCATCTCGAAGGTACCGCGCGCCGTCGTCGTCTTTGATTATGCTGAGCCTTTTCATAATTATCCCCTCGAACGTCGCGCCGGTGTCATAGCCCTTGCGGAACGTGCAGCGGCGCAGGGCGAGCCTTGGCTAGACGTGGCACGCGCATCAATCAATGTCGGCTATCGCGGGTAAAGTGGACTCTATGTTCTCGCTAAGAGTATTTCCGCTTCTGACCCGAAACGGACATTGCCTAATCCGTTTGGTGGAGTGCCGAAATTGTGGCCCCTTTATCAAGCCCATTAGGACCGCGTCTCAGACTACTTTGCGATCAGGTGTTGCCTCAGCGTTACATCTACCCGCGCGCCGAGAATGTAGATTCATAGACAGATTCTGGGATTTTTGCAGTTTAGGGGGATTTGATGAAAAAGCTTTTGGTCGCAGCGGCAAT
>JBBRGE010000076.1:0-8091 GCA_038241045.1 Hyphomicrobiales bacterium
GCGCATATTCCATTCGTCGGAATATCTGAGCGCGCTAGCGACCGGCGAGATCTGTTTCGTGGTTGGCTGGTCCGGCGACATCAAGCAGGCACAGAGCCGCGCGGCGGAATCCAAAAACGGCATCGAGATCGGCTATGCAATCCCGAAGGAAGGAGCGCAGATGTTCTTCGACAATCTCGCCATTCCGGCTGACGCCAAGAATGTCACCGAGGCGTATGAGTTGATCAATTATTTGTATCGTCCAGATGTAGCCGCGAAGAATTCGGATTTTTTGTCTTACGCCAACGGCAATCTTGCCAGCCAGAAGCTGATCGATCCGAAAATTTTCAACGACAAGACGGCCTATCCCGATGAGGAGACGCTAAAGCGGCTTTTCGTCATCACGGCGCGCGACGCTCCGACCCAGCGCGCCATCAATCGTCTCTGGACGCGGGTTAAAACCGGGCGCTAATTAACGCCAGCGGCGATGCAGCCATAACCATTGGTCCGGGTGTTCGCGCACCCAGCCCTCGATCACGGTCGTGACGGCCTGCATCGTGCCCTGAATGTCGATCTTGCCTTCGGCATCGCGAGCCGGCTTTACCTCGTCTGAAAGCTCGACGCGAAACCGGTGGTTCGGGAGCCGAACGATTCGTGCGCCGTGGATCGGAACCTCGACCTGGCGTGCGAGGCGGGCGAGCAGAGGGTTTGCCTTAGTCTTCCGGCCGAAGAACGTGACATCGACACCGCGTCCGAAATACTGATCCACCAGCATGCCGACATGCACGCCATTTTCAAGCGCCTGCGCTATGCGGTGCGGCGCGTCATGCGTCGTCGAAATCATCGTACCCATGTTGAGCGCGCGAATGTCCTGCACCGCGCGATCGACCGCCGCGATATTCGGCCGGCGAAACAGGATCGCGGAATCCAGGCCGCAAGCGGGGCCAGTGAGCGCAGGCAATTCCCAGTTCGCAAGGTGACTTGCGAAAAACAACGCACCCTTGCGGTCGTCGCGAACGGTAATAAACCGCGCAACTGAGTCGGGCGGGATTTCAATCCGGCCTATTCCAGGGCGATCTTCGTCAAAATCCCACAGCCGATCGAGTTGGGCGAATTCGGCGCCGACACGCCCGAGATTATCCCACACGCCTGCAAGAATGGATTCGATTTCTTCCGGCGTTTTTTCTGGAAATGCCGCTGTGAGGTTTGCGCGTCCGGTCTTTTGTTCGGGAAACCACGGTCCGATCTTTCGCGTAACCGAGGCGAAGAAATCCGCCGTTCTGTCTGGATCGAAATTGCGGACGAGCTTCAGGAGTGCAACGGAGATGCCGCCGATAATTGCACCCGTCACCGGTTTGAATGCATCGCGCAAGATCGCACGGGCGCGGAGGAACAAGCGTTGCATCAGAAGGTAATGACGATTTTGCCGAATACCTGGCGGCTTTCCATGCGGGTCAGCGCTTCGCCAACATTTTCAATCGGCACTTCAGTGTCGATGACGGGTTTCATGCCACCGGCCATCTTGTCGAGGCTCTCGGCGATGTTCTTCATGGTCGCACCGAACGACCCAAAAATCCGATACTGCTGCTGAAACAGCTGCATCAGATTGAGCGTCGTGGTGGGACCCGAGGTTGCGCCGCAGGTAACGAGCCGTCCGCCACGTTTCATGCACAGCAGCGAGCCGGGGAATGTATCGGCGCCGACGTGCTCGAACACAACATCGACGCCCTTCTTCTTGGTGATCTTGCGCGTCTCGCCTTCGAAGCGGTCCTTACGGTAGTTGATGACGTGATCCGCGCCGAGCGCCTTGACGCCTTCGATCTTGGAATCGTCGCCGACCGTCGTGATGACGGTGCAGCCGATGGCCTTTGCCATCATGATCGCAACGGTGCCGATGCCGGAACCACCGGCGTGAACCAGCACGGTTTCGCCGGGAAGAAGTTTGGCGTTATCAAACAGCATGTGCTGGACGGTGGAGAACGCGATGGGCGCGCAAGAGGCGTCGCGATCGGACACACCATCTGGCACCGGAATTACGAGGCGCTCATTCAGATTCATCAGCTCGCGTGCGAAGCCATCGACGTGAAAGCCCATTATGCCCGCGACGTTCTCGCAGAGATTATCTCGACCGGCCTTGCATGCCGGACAAACACCGCACGTCAGCGCGCCGTACATTACGACTTTCTGGCCGGGTTTGAATCGCGTGACGCCGTTGCCGACGCTCGCTATTTCGCCGGATGCTTCCGCGCCGACGACGAGCGGCAGCTTGCGCTTGGCGAACGCCATGCCGCGATAGCCCCACACATCGATATGATTCAGCGCGACCGCTTTGACGCGAATCTGAACTTCACCAGCAGCGGGCGGCGGCGGCGGCGGCGCATCCGCTACGACGAGTTGACGATCGGCAACGAGAGTGAGCGCACGCATAAGACCGTGCCTCCGGCACGAAAAATGGTCAGGAGTTGTCGGCTCGATATCGCCGGTTCGCGCGCTTGCGTCAACCGCTGGAAGTGTCTGCAACGGCTAGATCGGCTCGCGCGTCAGGATCAGCGACGCATTTTGGCCGCCGAAACCGAAGGAGTTCGACATCACGGCGGTGACTTTGGCGTCGCGGGCCTTGTTCGGGACGACGTCGAAGGGGATCGCCGGATCTGGGACATCGTAGTTGATCGTCGGTGGAATGCGCTGATGTTCGAGCGTCAGCAGGGAAAACACCGCCTCGACCGCGCCCGCAGCCGACAATGTGTGGCCAACCATAGACTTGTTCGACGAGACCGGAACCTTGGTTGCGCGATCGCCGAACACCATCGAAATGCCGAGATACTCCATCTTGTCGTTTTCCGGCGTGCCTGTGCCGTGGGCATTGATGTAGTCGATCTGTTCGACACCCATGCCGGCGTCGGTCAGCGCATTGCGCACGCAGCCGACGATTGGTTTTCCGTCCGGGCTCGACCGCGTGCGGTGAAACGAGTCGGCGAGTTCGCCACAACCTGCGACGACGCCAAGAATTTTTGCGCCGCGTGCGGTGGCGGCCTCCAGACTCTCGAGCACCAGCGCACCGGCACCTTCTGCCATCACGAAGCCGTCGCGGTTTTTTGAGAAGGGGCGCACCGCCGATTGCGGCGGGTCGTTGTTGGTAGACAATGCCGAGAGCAGCGAAAAACGAATCAAAGCTTCAGGGTTGACCGAACCATCGGTCGCCACGCATAGCGCGGCATCGGCCTCGCCGCGGCGGATAACTTCGACGCCGAGCTGGATCGCGGTCGCGCCGGATGCGCAGGCGGTGGAGAGTGAGATCGGGGATCCCTTGGTACCGAAGGTCTCCGCCAAATGATCGGCAACAGACCCGAAAATAAAGCGATGGTGGAAATCTTCATACTTCCCACCGCCGCTGGCGCGCATCAATGAATCGTAATCAATGCCGGATTTCAATCCAGTCGCGCGCGCAATTTCCTGCCGCGGGTGCCATTCGACTTCGACCGGTGCGACCGCCAGAAACAATGGACCTGGAAAATCTCCCTTGGTGCCGATGTTTGATTGCGCGATGGCTTCTTCAGTGGCGACATCAGCGAGTTTCTCAGACAAAACCGTCGAGGTGAAAGGCTCGACCGGAATGAAATCGACAGCGCCTGCCATCGTCGTCTTGAGGCCGTCGGTTGGAAAGCGGGTGATGGTACGGATACCGGATTCGCCTGCGGACAACTTGGCCCAGTTGTCGGACTTGCCTGCACCCAGAGATGTGACGACGCCCATGCCGGTGACGACGACGATGGGCCGTCCGAATTTGTCGCGATTTGCTGTCATCGTGTCCCCGTTCTAGATCGCTTCGACCAGCGCCATGCCTTCGCCACGCCAGTGACCGGCGCCGACAACAACAATCTGGGACGGCGGCTTGGTCATTTCAACTTCAACGCCTGTCGTATCGTTGGCTGCGAACAGTTTGCCACGTGCAATGGATACTGCAGCAAGCGCGATACCCAGCGGGAATTGCGCTTCCATCGTGTGGCCGAAAGCGGTGCCGGTCGCGCGAATTGGAATACCGGCACGTTTTTCAAGAAACGCACGTTCGTCGGACGTGACGGGCAAAGCACCGGTTGCGCCGGTGATGATTGCGGCAGCATCGCGAAGCGATCCCAGCTTCGACCATAGTGTCTCAAGAATTGCGGTGACGGCACCCGCCGATTTGCGCCGAGCGTGATCGGCGACGACGTTCGATAGCTTTGCGAAAGGCTTGGCGCCGCGTGCCTGTGCATGATCTTTTGACTCGATGACAAGAAACACGCCGCCGGAGCCAAGCGCGAATCCGTTGTCCCGTTTCCAGACCGGTTCGAATTTGTCTTTGAGATTGAAACCGCCAAATTCATAGAGCATCAGCAAGTCTTTGCGCTCGCCATTATGGGCGGCGCCGATAAGCGCAATATCGCTTTGGCCTGCCGCGATACGGGCAAGTGCGATGCGCGCAGCATCTACGCCGGCTGCTTCCTCGCCCATGAAGGTGCGTGACGATCCGGTAACGCCGTGAACGATGGCGATGTTGCCGGCCAGAAGATTGGACAACTGCGCCAGAAACAGCGTCGGGCGCAGATCGTTCATCAACCGCTCGTTGAGAAAGCCAGGCGCGGCATTGCCTTGCACATAGGCGTTGAGGATCGCAGCATCGACGGCAAGATCGCGCTCGCCACCACCGGCAGCGACAATCATGTCGGTGCGGCTGAGAATTTCAGCGTTGCCCTTGATGCCTGCGGAATCGAGCGCAAGACCGGCCGCGTAAGTGCCGATGCGCTGCCATGCTTCCATCTGGCGCTGATCGCCCTTCTTGGGAATTTGCGCATCGTAGCTCAGCTTTGCCATCGGATGGACGATGTAGGGCGCAAAGTTCGTGACGTCCGCATTGATCTGTTTTGCATTGAGTGCATCCCAATGCGCATCAAGTCCTTCGCCGAGCGACGATGCGATGCCGATGCCGGTGATCCACGCCTCGCGCGGCGCTTTGCTGGCGGCCGCGTCAGCCATGCGCGATAGCCTCGCGTGGGAAACCGATCTTGTCTCCCATTGCGTCCATGTGCCTGCGCAGATCCGCATTCGGGAATGGCGTGTGGCGGAACGTGAGCGAAGCGTTGCATTTTAGCTTACCGCCGACCTTGATACTCGCTTCCGTCATGGCGTAACCCGATCCATCGTGCGTGAGCGTCGCGTCGATGATGAGCAATTCGCCAGGCGTCACGAATTCGCGCATCTTGGCTTCCTTGACGGCGGCAAGAAACGGCATGCGCTCGAATTTGAGATGCGCGATCAGCAGCCAGCCTGACGTTTGTGCCATTGCCTCGATCAAAAGGACGCCAGGCATCAGCGGATAGCCAGGAAAATGACCCTCGAAAATCGTGTTCTCTTTCGGCACCTGCGCTTCAACCGTGATGGTTCGCGCGCTCACGTCGAGAGCGGCGATCCTATCAATCAGCTGAAAGTATTCTAGATGCATGGCGGGCGCGTCATGCGCCCTTGGCGGCGACCAATTCGTCGATACGCGCGCTGAGGTTTTTCAGAACGAAATATTGCTCGGTCGTCGCCTTGCCATCGTTGACTTCTTGGGTCCATTTTTCCAGCGGCAGCTTGATGCCGAACGCCTTGTCGATCGCGAATGCGATATCGAGGAAGTCGAGACTGTCGATGCCAAGATCGTCGATGGCATGGCTTTCGGGTGAGATGGTGTCGCGGGGAATGTCGCAGGTCTCAGCAATGATCGTCGCGACTTGATCGAATGTGGAAGCCATCGTTAAACCTTTGATGAAATTGAAGTAGTTCTGTTGTCGCTGGCCTGTCTGAGAGGGCCGCAAGGATGCAGAGGCCCGTATAACGGAGCCCGGCCCCGAGTTCAATGGCGAGGGCGGCGGCATAGCGGGCGGCAGGGGTAGGCGGCGAGGGTGAGCTTCGCATCAGCCCCTTGACGAGGAGATGTGGGCGCAATCACGCCGGCCCATGAGGACGCAATCCTGGGTATTGCGCAAGTCCGCCAGTTTCACCGCCAGCCAAATGCCGATCCCGGTCAAAAGAGCCGTAAATAGAATGGCAGCCGCATTCGCCGTCATCCGGTGGCGGTAGTCATCCTGCCGGGTTTGGGCAGGTTTTAGGCGCGCTGGAGGTTCGGTTTCCCTTTTTCCATTGCTGTCAGCGAAGGCATTTCGCAGGGCGCCAGGCGGTTTGGCGAGCGTCCGCGGACGGAATTTCAGAATCTGGTGCTGGTCGCCGGTCATTCCGTGGTTACTCGCCATCAACGGTCGCTGTTTTAACATATGCCATGCAGTTGACGCATCACAAGACCGATCATCACCACTGTTCGAGTCGCGAACCGGGGATGGGAACTAGTTTTTTGGCATCCTGCCCATCATGTAAAACTCGTCATTGGGGCGCATGTCAGTCACGCTGGCCATCCGGTTCGACAGCGCGAAAAAAGCCGTTATCGCGGCGATGTCCCAAATGTCGTCGTCGCTGAAACCGTGGCTGCGCAGCATTTCGAAATCCGTTGCCGACGTCGCCTGCGATTCGATGCAGACCTTGAGCGCAAAATCCAGCATCGCGCGCTGGCGTGGCGTAATGTCGGCCTTGCGATAGTTGTTCGCGATCTGGTCGGCGATCAGCGGGTTCTTGGCGCGAATGCGCAAGATCGCACCGTGGGAGATCACGCAGTAGTGGCATTGATTGGCAGCGCTGGTCGCAACGACAATCATCTCGCGCTCGGCCTTGGTCAGCCCGCCGTCTTTTTCCATCAGTGCATCGTTATAGGCAAAGAAGGCGCGGAACTCGTCGGGACGACACGCAAGCGCCAGAAAGACATTCGGCACGAAGCCGGATTTTTCCTGTACGCCAAGAATACGCGTGCGGATGTCATCCGGCAGCGAATTCAGCGATGGCACTGGGAAGCGGCTGATGGGATGTTGTGTCATCGGTCTGTCTGGCGAGGGTGACGTTGCCAGACCATAGACGATGACGACGAACTGGCAAAGCGATCCCGAATGCAGATCAGCCCAACATCAGCGCAACGGCTTTTTCAGCAGCGAGAAGCGGTCGGGGTCAAGACCCATTGAGGGCTGAAGCATCGGCGCCTCGGGGACGCGTGGCGGCAGCCGTTCGCCACCCCGGTCATTGAAGGTTGGATCGTTCGGCGCTTCGCGGAGGGACGTTGCGCCACGCCAGCGCTCGAGCACCGAACTGACGAAATTGATATCGTGGCCGCTGTGGATGGAAGGCGTGGTTGTTGTGGTTGCCTCTGTGCGCGGCAATTGATGCGCCGGCACTTCCTTGAATCGCAGGCGCGTCGGCAGTGCTACACCTTCGCCGAACGCCAGCACTTCACGCGTGCCGAGCGATGGCACAAACGAAAGCAGGTTCGCGGCGGCGTCGGACACGGCCGATCGCAAAAGTGCCTGATCGCGCTCGTTGGCAAGCCGCATGGCGAACAACGTATTGCACTGTGAGATGATGGTGGCGTCGAGTTCCGCTGGACGTTGCGTCACCAAAGCGAGGTAGACGCCGTATTTGCGGCCTTCCTTGGCGATGCGCGATACGGCCTTGCGGGTCGGTCCGAAGCCTACGCCGCGATCGGCGGAGGCGTATCGATGTGCTTCCTCGCACACGAAGAGCATCGGCGATGCCCCGTCGCTCCACAGTCCGAAATCGAACGCCATGCGGCATAGCACCGATACGACCGAGTCCACGACTTCGGCAGGAAAACCTGCAAGTTGCATGATCGTCATCGGCTTGCCGTTCGCGGGCAAGCGGAACAGCAAGCTCAAGACTTCGGCCATGGTATCGCCGCCGACGTTGGCGTTCTCAAACATGAAGGAATAACGCGGGTCGTTCTTCACGGTTTCGATCCGCGAGATCAGCTTGTGATAGACGATGCGCGACGAGCGGTTCTCAAGTTTACCCATGCGCTCGTCGATCAGCGCGATCAGATCGACAACCCGATAAGGCACTGGCGTGTCCGCCGTATAGCCTACGGTCTTGGCGTCGATACGCTTGAGGCCGACGCGGTCGGCATTCTGGTATTGGGTGTATTGGTTTTTGGCGACAGGGATCAGGTCGACCAGAACTTCAAGTTCTTCCGGAACGCCC
>JBBRGE010000077.1:0-8069 GCA_038241045.1 Hyphomicrobiales bacterium
GGGGTACGTCGCGCAATATGCGTTCCGGCACGCTGACAACGAGGTGGTCTTCCTTGCAATTCGTCACCAACGTGAAGTGGAATGAGGTGCCTCTGAGAACCGCGGTCCGCGCATACTGGGGAGTCCCCTCCCGAGAGCGTCCCATGATCCGATGGATCGCAGTTGCGGCATCGTGTGTTTTTTCCCTGTGGTCCTTCGCTTCGCATGCGGTCACGATCGAGCCTCTACCCGGCAGCACTCCGCAGACGACATGCTTTTCCTGTGTCTTTCCGAATCCGGTCGGCGTCACTGTGCGCGGCGCCTCCGGCGAACCACTGGCCGGCGTGGCGGTAACCTTTACGGCGCAGTCGAACTACGTCGGCATGGTGCGGTTCGACGATTTCTGCTGTGTCGCCTACGGCGAGGTCACCGTCACGACCGGCGCCAACGGCGTGGCAATCGGCACGGCGCTTACCACCTTCATCCCGGGCGAATCGGGCGTCGTCACCGCTTCTGCCGATGGGGCCGCCGATGTGGCGTTCGCGCTTTCCTCCTCCACGCAGCGCGCCACCACTATCGCTGTCGTGGGCGGCGCCGGGCAGTTCGCGCAAACCGGGACGTTCTTTGCCGCGCCATGGAAGGTGCGCCTCCTCGATGCCGCGGGTCAACCTGTGCCGAACACGATGGTCAGCTTCTACGCCGGGGGCTACGGCGGCGCCATGTCCAGCGCCACCTTCAACAGCAACGATTGGGGGTTCGCCGTAGCGGATGCCGATGGAATCGCGACCTCACCGGCGGCGCGTGCTGGAGCAATCGTCGGCGATGTGGGTTACGTGGACGCCGCCTTGAAGGCACCGGTGGATGGAGAGGCCGCGCCATCCGTGCCCATCGAGTTTCATGTCGTGCCCTACGCCATCACGGCGCGCCGTGCGACGCTCGTCAGCGCACCGCCGGACTCGCTCATGACCGGCACGTTCGCCGCGACGCCCTACGTCGTGCGCGTCGTCAACGCCTCCGGGCAGCCCGTCGCCGGGATGCCGGTCGCATTCTCGACCGATTGCGGCAGCGCATTCGACGGCGCGGCGGAGCAGATCGTGCTATCGGATGCCCAAGGATTTGCGCGCTCCGCGCTCCTGGAAGCCAGCGTCCCGGCGATGTGCAACATTCGCATCAACGCCGCCGGCGTGGGGGACGGCCTCGTGGTATCGATGCACGTGTTCGACCCGAACGCCGTGGTGGTGACGCCACGCACCGCGTGGGTCTTTGCCAAGACGAAACACGCATATCAGGTCGTGGTGGACTTCACCGAAAGCGGCATGCCCATCCAGCCGGCCTCCCTCGAGGCGGTGAACGTTTTGCACGACCGGCTCAGCCCGCGCGCCGGACTTGCTTCACCGCCCGCAATCTCGATCACCAACGGAAGCGCTACGCTGGACCTTCGCGCCAACAACACTCCGGGCACCTACGACCTCGAGATCGTTTTCTGGGGACCTTCGCGGGCGCGGGTGCATGTTTTGCAAGTCCCTTAGCTAGTAGCAGGCAGCAAGGGCCCCACACGGGCCGTCGGAATTCCGCAGCACGGCGCTGCGACGCTCAAGTTCCCGATAGCGGGCGCGCACCCCACGGTGGCCACTGGTGATACCCGGACTTCGGGTATCCAGTGGAGACGACACCATGAACCAGAAGACCTGCGCGGCCTGCGACTACAAGCTCGACGACAACGCGATCAAGGTGACCCTCGGCGGGAAGACCGTCGAGGTGTGCTGCGAGGAATGCGCGACGAAGCTGAAGGAAGCGCACTCCGCCACCGCGAGCCAAGGCTGAGGCCGCGCGATGAGACGGTGGTTGTGGTGGCTCGGGCCACCGCTTCTCGCGATTGCGTTGCTGCTGCACTTCGCGCCGCGATCCGTTGCGATCAAGATCGCGGGTGGGAGCGGCGGGGGCAAGACAACAGTTGCCTGACTTTGGTCAGCTCCTTTCTTACGCCATGATGATGCCGCGAAGTGGGGATGACGCCGGTTCGTACCACACTTCCCTTCGCTGACCAGCGTCGCAGTGTGGCGAGGAATGTCTTCAGGGGGTAGTACCTTCCACTGTACTCAGAAGGCCGGCACCCCCCGCTGGTCTTTTGTTTTCGGTCAATCTCCCGCACGCCTCGCGCAGCCCCTTCATCCTTTCGATGAGTCGCATCCGAGGCAGCATACGAGAGGCGGAAATGTCGAACGCAGTGCCGGGGACGAGAGCAACGCCCCGTCCTCGAGGAAGTGCATGCAGAGGTCGAGATCGGTGGCGATGGTCCCGCCCGAGGGCGATTTGCGGCCAAGCAGCGTCTCCCAGTTCGGGAAAACGTAGAACGCGCCATCCGGGACCATGACCTGGCTGAGGCTCGATCGCGGCTGCCCGAGGACATCGTGGTGCAGCGCCATTGGGCTGGCCTGCATTCGCGCTGCAGTCGCCTTGGCTCAGGCGATAGAATGCCGCCGTAGGCGCCCCACGCCGAATCGAGGAGCTCAGGCTCATGTTGCCTTTCGAGAACGCCCCCCGGGGTATCTAGGAGAATTGGTTCGTGGCGATTTCGGATTTGCCTGACGCGGATCACGTTGCCCTGAAGTGCTGGGAGGCCCCGACCGCCCCGCGACAGCCCTACGCGCCCTCGCGTCTGAGACGCCCTTAGCCTAAACCTCGCGCAGCCGACGTAGCAACCAGATCCCGACGATTCGATTACGATACAAGTCAGCCATACTACGATAGCGCTCGAGAACAGATTGTATTAACGCCCCTATGTCGACTTGGAATCAAAACCTCAACCTGATAACCGTTCCGCGCGACCTGATACAGCGTTGCTTAGAAAGCATGCGCGAGTTCGGATCCCATGGATGGGAGCTTCTAATACTCTGGCTGGGTGAGGTCGACGAAGAGAGTGGCATAGCACGCGTAACGCGAAGCTTTGTTCCTGATCAGAACCCCCTTTCCGCAGAAGACGGGTACGGGTATTTCGTGACCGGAGATACTCTTTTCAAACTCAATAGAGACCTCGCAGCAACAGGACTCCGGCTGATCGCCCAGGTACACAGCCACCCGCATGAAGCGTTTCACTCCGAAGCGGACGATCGATATGCGATCGTAACTGCGCAAGGTGGTCTGTCACTCGTGGTCCCCGATTTTGGTGACGCCCCACCGCAGCCTGCGGATTGGGCTGTGTTCAGACTTCGCGACCGGGACTGGTTAGAGCTCACTCCTCAGGAAATTCGAGCTCTAATATCGGTCGTTGAGCCATGAGCATCACGGCGCTTCGCCTCAAGCGCTTCCGTGGATTTCCCGACGCACATATTTCCATTCGTCCGCTAACCGTATTGCTCGGTCCGAATAGCGCGGGAAAGTCGAGCTTCGGGCATGCCTTAGCTGCAATGGCATATGCCCATAAGGTTTTCGCTGCAGGACCGCAGGCTACGCTCACAGCAAGCGCAACGGACGCAGAGGATTGGCCCGTTGATCTGGGTAAAACTAGTGATTTGAGAACGAGCGGGACTCACGGCCCAATATGTGTAGGCCTCACTACAGGTGCTGGCTACGTTGAGTATGGATTCGGCGGCTTAGATCGTTACACCGACGATCTCCTTCTGAGTCACATTTCACATCCTGGTGGCGATGACACAACGTCTCCACGGAGCTCCGTGCAGCTAACGCTGCCATCCCTTCTAGGCGCGAATAGCCAAATCTTACGGACGGCAAACACAATTAGTCCAAATCTAACGCAAATACAGCTCACCAGGATAAATGAGCAACAGTGGCAAGAAGGTGGTAATGAAGTTCAGTTGATTTTGAATGGCCTCGCGGTCAGAGCGGTAACGCATCTCACCGGAACTAATAGAGTTCTGAGGGGCGCCGCCTCGGACGAGATTCTCTCGTTTCTAGCGAATCTCACGTATGTGAGAGCCAACCGCAAGCGGCCTTCGCGACAATATAGAGAGGCCGTCGGAAGATACCAAGAACTCGGTTTCAGTGGTGAATGGATGCCGACCGTGCTACTTCGAAAGGGCGGTGTCGACGTGACATACCAAAGGCCACCACAAATTCCTCGCCGTCCCAGTGAACTGCCGACTTCCTTTCATTGGGAATCGCAAGCCGAGAAGCTAGTTGACGCTCTTAACTATTGGCTTGCTCATCTGGAATTGGCGAGCTCAGTCCAAGCTAATGAGTCGAAAACTAGTACGAATGCAATCAGTTTGCGTGCGAAACCGAAGGGCCAAGATATTCATGATATTACCGAAGTTGGATTTGGCGTTAGCCAAGTGCTTCCAGTATTGGTGGCTGGGCTTTTGCAGCCGAACACTGGCGCACTCATCGTGGACCTTCCCGAAGCCCACTTACATCCGCGGCCGCAGGGGGCTGTAGCGGACTTTTTTTGCTCAATGGCGCTGTCGGGCAGAACGGTTCTTGTTGAGACACACTCTGAGATGTTCTTTCACCGCCTCCGTTTGCGAGCAGCAATGAATCCTGAGTTGCGCGAGAAGATCGCCGTCTATTTCATAGACGAGCCAAGCGACGGAGCCTGCGCTACGCCCCGGGAGGTCGGCCTCGGATTTCAGGACGAAGTGTATTGGCCGCAGGGTTTCCTACAAGAAGGATGGGAAGCTGAGAATCTGATAGCGACCCTTCGAGAGCGCAAGCTCTAGCGCATGCTGTTGTTGGATTTTCCATGGGCATTGGCGGACTGTATTTCGAACCCGCGGATATCGGAGGTACTTCTCGCCTTCGATAACGTCGTGCGCGCATCCCGATTGCCGCCGGTTGGATTTGTTGAACAGGCCGAGCAGCTCGAGCTCTGGCAACAATTCGAGCATCTCCCAGCGGGAAATCGCTACCGACCGTTGATGCAGTTTCTGCGACATTGCACGCGCACTGCGACAAGCAATTGTGAAGCAATCCTTGACCCGGAACCCTCCCTCTTGAGGGACTGCTGGAAACGTGCGCTCTGCGATGCACTGCAGGACACTTCGAATTGGAGATCGCCTCAGATAGTCGTGTCCGCGATTCGAGCGGCGGACTGGCCAGCCGCCGGGGAAATTGCAATACTGATTAGTCCGTACGAGGGGAATGGCCTCAGGGGGCCCTTCTTGCGGATGATCAAACCGCTCGAGAACTATGCGGATCATCCATTCACTACCTCTGATCTTGATCCATGGGACTTGAGGAGGACGCATCCTCCTGATATGAACGGCGCTCAACCGTGCTATCTCCCGAGGCCACGAGACTTGGACGATTGCCCGCTATGGGAACTGCGAGATCGATTAGCGCAAATTCGAGCAAAGGATTGGAACGAGGGAGATCGTCGATCATTCTTACCGCCCGAAGCCTTCGATCCACTCGCAGTAGATAAGCCTACATGGCGAAATGGTAGAGCCTTCCCGCACCGAAAGTGCCAACACAGCGACCGCTCTGGCCCAATAGACGCCTCGGGGAACATTTGGGCATGGGACAGAAGCGAACGTCACTGGGATGTCCAATTGTCCGACGGCGGTTATGTTCGCGTGTCACACGACGGGCGAATCTTGTGAGCTCCATTTGGCGGAATACCGCTCGAGATAATCTGTGTCGCTGCAAATGCAACCCGGTTCACGCGCGCGGGGCTTGGTCCAAATACGAGGTGGTTCGCGAAGTACATCGTCCCAGGACACTAGTGCTTCTGCCTGAGACCGCTCAGCAAGAGTCGCATTTGATCTCTTGATCAGCTCTGCGGCCATTTGCACGCCTGCTAAGACCGATTGGTGCACAAGAGGCACCGTCTCTATCTTCCCAAGACCACTGAAATGTATAGGAACCGCTCCGCACACCACATCCGTATACAACTCGCCGAGAGTCTTGCCTAGCCAAGGGCGCAATATGGCTACGTCGGTGGCCAAGGCGCCTGCCGCTGCGTTGAGATCGTCCTCCAGCAACGGCTGTCTTGTCACCCACAATAGGGCGGCCCGCTCCGCCGTCAATCCGAGAACTTTAGCTGCCTGCTCGGTTGCCGATGCTCCCACTTTGGTGGGATGGTAAAGGCACGCTAAGCAGGCCGAACGTCCGTCTAAACGATGCCACGATGCACCGAGAGCACGATCACCCGTCCAGCCATTAATAACGAGTCGTGGCAGTAATGCCTGCGCCACTCTTCTTGCGCGAATGTTGTCAACAGACACAACTAGCGTCGGTATGTGAGCGGCTGTTTCTGCCGGCACGTCCTCAAGGGTCGAATTCATCACCTCCACACTGAATCCCGCCTCCCGCAGTAGCCGACTTGCCACAGCGACTTTTGACTTACCTACCTCAGCAATACCCGCCAGCACGTATCTCTGCAAATTAGACAACTCAATTTTCTCGGAGTCGACCAGCAGCAATTCACCCTTTGTCTCTCGGTCTCGGGACAGCGCCCAAACCGCTGCATTTCCAACGGCACCAACTCCCGCAAACATCACACGGCCTAGATTCGTCTCGCTCGACTGAATGAACTCAGCCGAGCTATCGCTGTAATCCAGAAGGGACACGACAGTATCTCGTGTAGCGACTGTTTGAAGAAACACTCGTCGAAACAACTCAGCACAGGCCAGCGCCGCTGCTGCGCCGGCAGAATATGAGTTGCCGTGCCTTGACCTTGATGAGGACCCACTTACTCGCGCTGTCCACCCAATCGACGACGGGTAGATACATCGGGCGGCCCCCGGAACTCCGATACATATCGTAAGCTCGTCCGTCGAACTCTCTGCGAACTCGATCGCGGGATTGATCGAACTCGCCAACTTTCTCAATTTTTCGGTGGCATGATCCCCGCTCTGAATTGATATCGTTGGATACAGGCGAGCTGCCATATTTACTGTCAGTTCGGCGATGTGATATTCACTACGGTCGTAATCGGCCACCAATTGCACGCCGGGCTTAATGCCCTCTAGGACGGTAGTTAGCGTCTCTTTGGATATCGCCATGTGGGCACCGACGGCTCCGTACACGCGACCGAAAAATGGAGCCAGCGACATTCAGCGTTTTTCCTCAGTGTTCCATTGAACCTGGAAGCCTCCCGCTTGCGGGATCAGAAGGGGGCGAACAAGGTCCACACTCACACGCCAAATCGCCATTACGATCGAGAACATTTGCATGCTCTTTCGATATAACAGCCAATCATCGCCTGAGTGCTGCGGGTGCTCGTGATATTCACGAACTCCGCGTATACAAAGGAAGGGGCGATGGGTGGTTGGATGATCGTCGAGAAGTACCACATGAGCTTTCCGTTGTTCTTCATACTCAACGGCACGGAACATCGTGGAATACTGCAGAGGTTGGTCAGTCCAAAAGTCTCTGAACTCGACGGATGGCGCTCTTAGATCGTAGTCTGAGAAATCCAAGCGAACTTTGAAGGGCCGAGCCGAGAGACTAGGAATTTCTCCCAGTATTAAGGTGTTGGGTGGTAGCTTTGCTGCCTCTTCCGGATTGGCTGGCACGGCGACGTGCAGGAAGTGTCGCGGCACCATTAGAATGTCGACATAGGGAAATTTAGGATTGCCCACGACGAAAATTCCGCGCCCGACAAGCGTATTGCGCTGTTCTGCGAGAACAGCGAGCTCACGTTCAAACTTGTGGCTCGAAACCTGCGGATCAATCCAAGCCAAAGCCGCCAGCGCCCACGCGCAAACTCAGAAATAATCGGGCACCACTACGAAGCCCGAGTTCTTGGACCGACCGGGTTTGCTCTAGCAACGCGCCCGAAACATCGCGGACCTCCCACTCGTCTTCGGCGCGGCCTGTATTTTCACTGACAATTAGTGCGCGGTGAACCCCCACTTTCAATGGAGAACGAGGATTGATTTCAACGGCAAACTCTTGGCCATTGATAATAAAAACCAGTTGGATTTTGTGATCTTGTTCTGGCACTGGGAAGCAAGTCCGCGATTGCTTGACTATCAATCTTACCCGCAACCGAGAAAGGCGACTCTACCCTCGAAACTTGAGGGAAGCTCAAGGGCAAGATACGCGTTAGCCGGCGTGCTGTGCGCCCAACCTCTCTCTAGTCCCAGCTAACTAGTCCCAGCTAAGCGCCCCACCCGTCTGATACTCAA